>JAAYDU010000012.1 GCA_012729095.1 Methanobacteriota archaeon
AGATGGACTCTGTAAGGGTTGACGGGATCAACATCACTGAGGGTATCGGTACCTTCAACGTTGACTTCCTCGGCCTGAACCAGGCCCTGAACCTGGACGCTCTGCCGAACCCGGAGAACACCAACGTCCCGGCTGACTTCTTTGCGAACAAGAACATAAGGCTAGCGTTCGCTCATGCCTTCAACTATGACCAGTACATTGAGGATGGTCTCGCTGGAACTGCAATCCAGCCCAACGGCGCCATTCCTCTGGGTATGTTCGGATATGACGCAGACGTTCCGGTCTACTCTTACGACCGTGTCCTTGCTGCGTACTACCTGCACATAGTTGAGACTCCTGAAGGAGCCAGCAGCGAGGCTAGCTTTGTATCCAGCATAATCGCAAGGATTGGCTTCTAAACCTTTTACTTTTTATTTTTTTTAAAAACCGATTATACTACGGAAACAGAAAGAGATAGGGGATTGAGACCAGTGCGGTTGGCTAATTACATAATAAAAAGACTGTTGCTTCTGATACCGGTCCTGCTTGGTGTTTCGATCATCGTTTTCTCGCTCACTCGAATAACTGGAAATCCAGCCGCGGGGTACATCAACGAAAAGATGACCCCCAGCCAGATCGAAATGGTCTATGAAAAATATCACTTCAATGATCCCGTACTCGATCAGTACGGATATTGGTTGAAAGGGATCGTTCAACTGGATTGGGGCTGGTCCAAGACCGCGGCCATGCCTGTCACTGACGCCATAGCCTATTATTTCCCAGCCACGCTTGAACTCACTCTGATCAGCATAAGTCTGGCCATCTTTGTGGGTATTTACCTGGGTATCGCGTCTTCCGTAAGGCGCAACAAACCTTTCGATCATGCCACCAGGGTGATATCGCTGGTCGGGGTTTCCCTGCCGGTGTTCTGGCTGGCATTGATATTACAATTCGTTTTCTATTACTATTTCGGGCTGCTCCCTTCCGGCGGGAGAGCTTCTAACACTTATTATCTCGCCCAGACATTACCCGACATTACCGGGTTGTTACTGGTCGATTCACTATTGATCGGAAACCTAGGGCTGTTCAAGGATGTTCTTTGGCATCTGATCATGCCCGCCGTCACACTATCTTTCGGTACGATCGCCATTGTTACGAGGATAATGAGGAACAGTATGCTGGAGGTCCTCAGCCTGGATTATATAAAGACCGCCAGGGCCAAAGGGCTGAACGAGAGGAGCATAATCTGGAAGCACGCCAGGAAGAACGCCATGATACCAACCACCACCGTTATCGGGCTTTCCTTCGGCGGATTGCTCGGGGGGGCCGTCCTCACCGAATCGATCTTCTCCTGGCCCGGACTTGGCAGATGGTCTGCCACCTCCATCAAACTGTTCGATTACAATTCCGTTCTGGGTTTCTGCCTAATGGTCGCCGTCATATACGTGGTGATCAACCTGGCCGTGGACGTGATGTACGCATACTTGGATCCGAGGGTCCGTCTGGAGTGATATCATGGCTGAAGACAAGATCGACAAGAGCCAGAAGAAAACCAATGATCTTCAGGCGCCAGCTTCCCCGGCCCCTTCCTTCGACTTTGATCCCGACGCGCTCATGCGAGAACTGGCGCCCAGGATAAGGGAGTTCAAGAACTCCATCTCGCTGTTCAGGGAGAACATCACGGCGCTGCTTGGGCTGTCATTCGTCATATTCATCATTCTTCTGGCTGTGTTCGCGCCAATGATCAGTCCGCCAACGTCCGCGGACCCCATGTACATACCCAGGGATTTCAAGGCCCCTAAGCCTCCGGGCGCGGACGGGCACATTCTCGGAACGGGCAACTGGGGCACGGACATGCTATACGGCATAGTCTGGGGCGCAAGGACCTCGATATCCATATCACTGTTCGTGGTGCTCACCGGGGTGCTTATCGGCCTCGTAGTAGGGTCCATCGCAGGGTTCTACGGGGGTAAGATAGACAACCTCATGATGAGGATAACGGACATATTCCTGTCCCTACCCGCGCTGATATTGGCAATGGCCATCGCCTCCATATTGGAAAGGAATCTTGAGAACATGATGCTGGCGATAGTCATCGTGTGGTGGCCATCATACGCTCGCTTGATCAGAGCGCAAGTGCTGTCGATCAAGGAGAACACTTACGTGGAGGCCGCCCGCGCCATAGGGGTGAAGAAGAACCGCATACTGTTCAAGCACATCATTCCGAACTCGATATCCCCGCTCATCGTTGCCGCTACCATGGACATCGGCTCGGTGGTTCTCGTGGCCGCGGGCCTGAGCTACATCGGTTTCGGAGTGAGCACAGGTTCGGCCGAGTGGGGACGCATGGTATCTGACGGGCAGGCCTGGTTCCTGAGCACGGTCTACTGGGAGGGGCGGGAGTACACCGCCTCATGGGTGGTCCTGTTCCCCGGGTTGGCCATATTGATATTCACAATGGGCTTCAGCCTTTTAGGGGACGCCCTGAGGGACATACTCGATCCGAGGATGAGGAGGTGATGCAATGAACGATGAATTCATAATCGAGATCGAGGACCTTTACATCAACTTCTACACCAAGGGCGGGGTGGTCAAGGCCATCGACGGCGTCAACCTGTCCATAATAAAGGGGGAGACGTTCGGTTTGGTGGGCGAGAGCGGCTGCGGCAAGAGCGTTACAGCCAATTCGATAATGGGGCTCATTCCCACCCCTCCAGGAAAGATCGAGAAAGGGGTGATCCGGTTCACCACTCCCAAGGAGATCATGGACCGGGTCAGATCGGGCAAGCGCACCTTCAAGGGTTCGGAAGCGAAAGATCCCAAGGGCGACAAGATAGACATAATGAAGCTGAACAAGAAGGCTATCCGCCTCATACGGGGTAGGGCCATCTCCATGATATTCCAGGAGCCGATGAGCGCCCTGAACCCGGTGTTCACTGCGGGTGACCAGATATCGGAGATCATCCTCCTGCACGAGAAGAAGGAGCTGGCCGAAGCGGTCCTAAAGAAACTGGAAGAGAGGCGGAACGGCAAGGGTGTCACGCTCGGCTACAATTTTCTGAAGCGCACCTACACAAAGATGGCCGCCGATCCGGACAACGGAACGCTGGCGCTTATGGCCAAGATACCTTTGTTGAAGAGCTATCGCCGCCCCATGGTGAGGGAGGCCAATGAGAAGGCCCTGCGCATGCTACGTCTGGTAAGGATACCTGACCCGCAGAACGTGATGAAGTCCTTCCCTCACGAACTGAGCGGGGGAATGCAGCAGCGGGTGATGATAGCCATAGCCCTGTCCTGCCGGCCACAGCTGCTAATAGCCGATGAACCGACCACCGCCTTGGACGTGACCATACAGGCGCAGATACTGAAACTGATACAGGAGCTACAGGAAGAGATGGGCACCTCCGTGCTCATGATCACCCATAACCTGGGCATCGTGGCCGAGGTATGCGATCGCGTGGGGGTGATGTACGCCGGCTGTCTCGTCGAAAGCGCGAACACCAAGACGATATTCAAGGAACCGCTGCATCCATACACCCAGGGCCTGATGAACTCGATTCCCAAGGTCGACCTGGACATCACCAGGCTGGAGACGATCGAGGGCAACGTCCCGAACCTGATCAAGCCACCGTCAGGATGTCGTTTCCACACCAGGTGCCCTTATGCCATGGAACATTGCAAGAAGGAGAAACCTCAGCTGATAGAGATAGAACCGGGTCACAGCGTGGCGTGCCATCTCTACGGGGGTGTTGACAATGGATGATGATATCCTCATCGAGACCCGTGGGATGAAGAAGCATTTCCCCATACGGGGGGGCTTCGCGAACAAGAGCGTGGGAAGCGTCAAGGCCGTGGACGGCATCGACCTGGTGGTACGCAAAGGCAAGACGCTAGGGTTGGTGGGCGAGAGCGGCTGTGGAAAGACCACCGCGGGAAGGTGCATGCTGTTGCTAACCAAACCCACCAGCGGTCACGTCTATTACAAGATGCCCGCCGATGTCAGGGCAAGGCTGATGGAGCTGGAAAAGGGGGCAGAGGTCCAAGCGGCCAAAGCTGACAGGAAGCCCTCCGCAAGGAAGAAGGAAGTGCTCAGCAAGGAGCACCATGATATCATCAACCGATACGCTCTGGACGCTAAGGACAAGGAGGACCTCCGGCGCATGCGCAAGGACATGCAGGTGGTTTTCCAGGACCCCTACTCGTCATTGAACCCTCGCATGCTCATCAAGGACATACTAGGAGAGCCGCTGATGGTGCACGGCCTCGCCAACAGCGAGCAGATAATGAGCCGGGTGTCAATGATGATCGAGAAGGTCGGCCTGAGCCAGGACCATCTCTATCGTTATCCCCACGAGTTCAGTGGCGGGCAGAGGCAGCGCATCGGCGTCGCCAGGGCTCTGATGCTGAATCCGGACATGATAGTGTTGGACGAGCCGACCTCCGCTTTGGACGTTTCGGTACAAGCACAGATCCTGAACCTGTTGAACGACCTGCAGTCGGACTTCAAGCTCACGTACACCTTCATATCCCATGACCTAAGCACGATACAGTACATGTGCGACCGGGTTTGCGTCATGTACCTGGGAAAGGTGGTCGAGGAGGCAGACAAGAACGATCTCTTCAACCACCCCATGCACCCGTACACCGAGGCGCTTCTGAGCTCTATACCCGTCCCCGATCCGGACGCCCGGAAGGACCGCATACTTCTTTCCGGGGACGTCCCGTCACCGGCCAACCCGCCGAAAGGCTGCCGTTTCCATACCCGCTGCAGATACCGCGAGGCCATCTGTGAAGAGGTGGAGCCTAAACTGGAGGACAAGGGCAACGGGCATCTGGTGGCCTGCCATTTCCGTTGAGGTGGAGATGGCCAGCAAGCGCCGATTGGAAGTGCCGGTCGACCATGACGATCATCCGGATGACAAGGCGATATCGGACGTGCGCAGCGATCGCGATATCGCCATCGAGGGCACCTGGAAGGAGTGGTTCCTTCGCGTCTTCCTGAAATATTGCTATGCGGTGATGGTGCTTTCCCTGACCTGTCTGGTCCCCCTGGAGATGCTCCGGCAATTGGAGGGGGATATGGGCCTTGGGGCGGCTTTCCTGTCCGTGCTGCTCATCCTTCCCCTGGGCCTCTTAGGTTTTATCAAGCTCTGGGGCAACGGCGGGTTGTGGGGCGTCGATGCCGTGGAAGATGATCGACGGGGTTTCCTTTAACTGAGTTAATTTATATCTAAAATCCGATTCGCACCGGGGGAGATTCAATAACAGTGGTGACCTTGGATGACATGGTGAAGGCCTTGGGCAACACCATGGGGAAGAAGGGAATGTCCTATGAGGACCAGGAAAAGCTCGCGGAGTGGATCCTGTCCTTCTTCGGATACACCGACGAGGTCATAGACAACAAGCTCACCTCCGAGGACCGCGACGTGTTCTATTGGCTGGAGGAGGAGGGTTTCCTCACCACCACCCAGGAGGAGGTCCACCTGAAAAAGGGCAAGCTGTGGCGCATACATTACTGGATCCTGAAGAAGGACCAGATACTCCGGATATCCCGCCAGTGCGACGACGAATCCTGCGGTCCGGACGATCCGTCAGCCGTGTACAAGAACATGGACGACGACATGTGGAACGCCCGGGACCGCTAGGTATTTTATATAAAGCCTCCTTTCCTGCCATCTGATGTACGAAGACATACTTCTGGTCCTTCTGGCCATCGTCGCATTCGTGTTCATCGTGCGATTGGCTGACCGCAAGGGTTGGATCAAGAGGTATGGAATGAAGGCCTACGGCCCCTTCCTGATGTTGAGCACGAAGCGTGGCAGGAACCTCATCGACGACCTGTCCAAGCCCAAGAGGTTCTGGCTTGCCTACGCAATGGTGGCCAAATGGGTATGCGCCATAGTGATGTTCCTGATGATGGCACTGCTGCTTTGGGAGGCCACCATAGTGGACCAGATCCCCGCGGCCAACGCTCCGGGATTGGAACTGATGCTCGGCATCCCCGGCGTGAACCCCATAATCCCATTGTGGTACGGGATACTCGGCCTTGTCGTGGCCATAGTCATACATGAGGTGGCGCACGGAATACTGACCAGGGTGGGGAACATGGACATCAGGTCCATGGGCGTTCTGCTCCTCATAGTGCCTATGGGGGCGTTCGTGGAACCGGACGAGGAAGCGCTTGTCAAGGCGGACAAGCGCCGTCGCATGAACGTGTACGCGGTGGGACCGGCCACGAACATCATAGTGGGCCTGATGTGCGCACTGATCTTCTCCTCGGCTATGATGGGCGCCGTGGAACCGGTAAGGGAGAACCCCATCGTGGTGAGCTTGGCCGACGGCGGACCGGCGGACATGTCCGGCTTGCGGTTCGGAGCTCAGATAGTGATGATGGGGTCGACCCCGATCGAGACCTATGATGATTTCTACTCGTTCCCCGGGCCCGATCCGGGGGAGGACGTTAATGTTTCATATTACTTCAAGGGAGAACTGCTCACGGCGGAGGTCGTCGCGGGAGTGGTGCTTACCTCGGTCTCCCCCAGTTACCCGGCCGAAAAGGCCGGTCTCAGGCCTGGAATGATAATCAGTTCTTTGAACGGAACTGTGATAAGGAGCGATTCTGACCTAAAGGACGCCCTCAGCCAGACCGCGGGCGGTCAGACGGTGAACGTCACCGCGCTTTCATATGACACTAATGCGGGGCATTACGTTCCTGTGCCCTCTATCACCAATGTCACCTTGATGAGCAGGCTGGCATACTATCAAGAGATAAGCCCCGGCACGATCGACGATGATTTCACGGATTACGGCTTCATGGGCATCAACTCCGCCTACATGGGAGCGGGCATCAATGATCCCGACGTCATATTGGACCGCTTGGCCACTCCCTACAAGGGCGCGGAGGACGTGAACGCCTACGTTACCTCCTCCCTGAGGTACATAGCCCTGCCGTTCTACGGGCTCGCCCCCCTAACTAGCACCATAACGGACCTGTTCGAGCCGCAGGGAGCCTGGTCGGCACTTCCGGACGGATTGTTCTGGGTACTGGTCAACTCCGCCTATTGGATATTCTGGATAAACATCATGGTGGGCATGACCAACGTGCTACCGGCGGTCCCCTTGGATGGCGGATACCTGTTCCGCGACGGACTGGACGCCCTGGTCAAGAGGGTGAAGAGGGGAGCTAGCGAAGAGGAGCGCATAAGATACGTGGGAACGATAACCTACGCTCTAGCCCTGTTCGTGCTCTTCCTGATAATGTGGCAGCTGATAGGGCCGCGCCTTCTGGGATGATCATTCCTCGCAGACGATGGAGATCCTTTCGGCTTCCTTCCGGGAATGATTGCATTCAGGGCACAGCTCGTAATCGAGCGAGCGCAGGTCCTGATAGGGATCGTATATCCTGCCACATCCCCGGCACTTCATCAGCACCAAGAACATCGGTCTGAAGTTCCTGCACTCGGTCACACGGCTGCCGTTGAACGACGTGCAGTTATGCACGCAGCAGTTATCGCACAGGCTCCTTCGACTGATATTGATGAACCTGTTCTCGGTGACGCGTATGCGGACCATAACATTACCGTCCCTATCGTCTCGATGTTCGGACTACTAATACGTTTTTAAAGCGTGTTCAAAAAATGATGGCGTGTTAAAAGAGGTTCCCCGCCGATATGGGTGATAGCTACAAAACCCGAGGCGGGAGAACCGATGAAGTACATAGGATTGGACATACATAAAAAGGACACTCAGGCTAGCGTAC
>JAAYDU010000013.1 GCA_012729095.1 Methanobacteriota archaeon
AGTGTGATGGGCCCGGTCGGATTTGAACCGACGACCAAGCGGTTATGAGCCGCTCGCTCCACCGGACTAAGCTACGGACCCTTGATGGGTTCAGGTTAAAGCAGGGTGCAATATAAAATTGTTGTTTCCCGACGTGGGCAGGCATTCCCGGGGGCGAACGAAGCATTCCTTTTTGTTCAGCGTCCCTCATAGCACCCACTCAGGCGATCTAGATGGTCGAGCGAGGAATGGTACGAAAAGGTCTGCTGACCGGAATATCCACCAACGTGCTGGTCCTCGGGCTGGTATCGTTGCTGACCGATATCAGCAGCGAGATGATCTATCCCATCCTGCCGCTCTTCCTCACCGGCATCGGCGCCACTGGCGCTATCATCGGCCTTATAGAGGGAGCGGCGGAGACCACGTCGTCCCTGCTCAAGGTCGTGTCCGGGCGTCTCTCCGACAGGCTGGGTAAACGCAAACCTTTTCTGACTTCCGGATACGGGCTAAGCACCCTGGCAAAGCCGCTGCTTTTCCTTGCCACGTCTTACTGGCACGTTTTCGCCGTTCGCGTCACCGAGCGCACCGGGAAGGGGCTAAGGAGCGCTCCGCGAGATGCGTTGATAGCCGATTCTACGCCGAAGGAGCATATCGGGAAGGCTTACGGTCTGCACAAGGCCATGGACTCCACCGGGGCGGTGATCGGGCCGCTGCTGGTGCTCCCAGTGCTTCTGGCGGCTGCAACGGTCACGACGGACACCTATCGCCTGGTGTTCCTCATCGCCACCATCCCCGCCGCTCTGGCCGTCATGGTCCTCTTCCTCTTCGTCAAGGAACCGCCGATGAGGGCGCCCCGCGCCACCGGCCGCATGCTCAAGGACGCCCGCCGCCTAGGCCGCAGGTTCTGGGCTTTGACCCTGGTGGTCCTTGTATTCTTCGCCGGGGAGATCAGCTACTCCTTCTTCGTGCTGCAGTCGCAGGCGCAGGGGATGAGCACCATAACCACAATTTTGCTGTACGCGCTATTCAACGTGATCTTCGTGATCGTCTCGCTACCTTCCGGGGTGCTCTCCGACCGCATCGGGCGCAGGCCAGTGCTCATCATATCCTTCGCGCTGTTCGCTCTGACATCGTTTGTCATGGTCTCGGCCACCAGCCTGCTACTGCTGGCGCTCGGCTTCGTTCTCTGCGGGGTGTACAAGGGCACCAGTGAAGGGGCCTTCAAGGCGTTCGTCATCGACATAGTCCCGAAGGACCTGCGGGGCACGGCGCTGGGGGTCTATCACACCGCGGTCGGCCTGGTCATGTTGCCCGGCGGCCTGATCGCCGGCCTGCTCTGGGATATCGCCGGCGCCTGGGGCACCTTCGGATACGGCATCGCCATGAGCCTGATCGCCCTGGTGCTGTTGGTCTTGCTGACCCGCCGGGCAGGGGCGACGCGTTTCAGGCCCGGCGTTCCAGGATCTCCCGGACCTTGAAATAGGTCAGGGTGGTCCAGCCAATGCCGAAGGTCCCGCCCACGGTCCCAATGGCCAGGAACACCTTGGCGATATCCTCGCTGACCCAGTCGATCACTGGCTCCAGGCCGTCCGGCAACGGGACGGCGAAGAACGCCATGTCGAACGGGAAGGCGCACAGGAAGTACGCTGATGACAGAACACAGAGCATCGAACCTAAGATGTCCCACGGTCTGGCAATGTTCTTGCTGCCCCGGAGCGTCCTGACCAAGGGGGGAAGCAATCCGAAAAGCAGCGGCCCGAGCAGCAGTACCGCGTCCAATCGGCCGAACTCCGATGTGTAGAATCCGGTATCATCCGCCCAATGCGCCAGCAGGAACCAGGCGGCGATGGCGGTGAATATCCAGCCCACCAGCTGCGTCGCCCTCTCCGTTCCGTTGAGCCTGTCCTTCTCAGCCTCCTTCTTCCAGGCATGCTCGAGCATTCACTTCCCCAAAAAATACTATGGAATTCGAATATTAAATCGTGAGCACAGGCAACCATTTTAGTTCATCTCGGCGTTATGGGAACGAGTGGGACTTATGGTGATAGAGGAGCATCTTCAGGCGCTGTGCGCCAACGCGACCGTGTACGGGGCGGGAAAGGTAACACCAGTGCCAGTGCAGAACATTGTGATCGACCCAAGGGTCAACTTCAAGTGCCGGGTGCCTTTGTGCAAGAACTACGGCCGCAGCCACATCTGCCCTCCTCTGGTGATGAGCGCCGAGGAGTTCTCCAAGGTGCTAGCCAGGTACAGTTATGGCGTTTTGGTGCAGATATCGCTGCCGGCGCAGGAGCTGGGACCGGACCGGGAGAGGAAGGCCCTGGACCAGGTTAAAAAGCTCAACGACATTATCGCCAAGCTGGAAAGGGACGCCTTCCTCTTCGGCTACCGCTTCGCCGCCGGTCTCGGCGGAGGGCCGTGCCCGCTGTGCGAGGAGTGCAGCGCCATCGTCGGCGAGGATTGCCGCTTCCCGTTCCAGGCCCGGCCTTCGATGGAAGCCCTGGGCATCGACGTCATAAAGACCGCCGAGAACGCTGGCATGCCAATCGACCTGCCTCCGAAGGAAACCTACCTCTGGACCGGTCTTGTGCTGATCGATTGATTTTCTTGCTCTTTCAAAAAGGATTTATACGCCGGTCGTTCATGTTAGTTAGCGATAACTAATAAGGTAATCGCATGGCAGCTAGAATGAAGGGAGATGCCCGGAGATCGCAGATACTGGATGCCGCGCTGAGCATAGTTCACGCCAAAGGCATACGCTCCCTTACCCTGCGGGAACTGGCCGACAGCGTGGGGATCAGCGAGGCCGCCCTGTTCCGTCACTTCAAGAGCAAGGAGGATATCGTGGACTCTATGGCCAGCGCGGTCTTCGACAGCAACCAGTTCTTCCCGCGCGGGGAAGGTCCCTGGGAAGCCCTAGAGAACATGCTGGTATGGCAGCTGGAGAACTTTCAAAGGAATCCGTTGCACACATCGATACTTTTCCACGAGGACATCTTCCGCGAGTTCCCCTCGGTCAAGGAGCGCTTCGACCTGAGGCGATCGTCCCGTTCCTCGCTGATCCGTCAGCTGGTCCGGGAAGGGCAGGGCGCCGGTACCTTCTCCGCGGAAGCTGATGGCGACGCCTTCTCTCTGCTGTTCCTGGGCGGCCTGCGCCAGGCGGTCCTGGAATGGAGGCATTCGGGCTTCTCCTACGACCTGCGGGACAAGGCGCCAGCCATGCTTCATCTTCTAAGGAAATGCTTGGAGGTCAGACATTGAAGATAGAGTTCGGAATGATGCTTGGGATCATCTACACGGCCATCATGCTGCCGCTGGTGTCCTATCTGTTGTGCAAGGGAAAACTGAACAAGCAGCTTGGATGGCTAGTTCTGATATTGTCATCTCTGATGGGGTTCGCCTTCTTCGCGCCGCTCTTCCCATGGCAGCTCCAGCTGCTCATGATGGGCAAGATACCTGCGGCGAACCTGCCGATGGTGCTGCTGGTCAGCACGGTCGTTATCCTCTCGTCATTGCTGGTGGGCAGGGTGTTCTGCGGGCATATATGCCCGCCAGGAGCGCTGCAGGAGCTGGCCTACCTGGCCCCCTGGAAGAAGGTGAAGATATCCAGCTCGATCACCACCAAGGTGAGGTGGGGCGTCTTCGCGCTAATGGTCCTGCTGTCCGTCTCTCTTTCCTTCAACCTGACCAAGGTGCTGGGGCTGCAGGACTTCTTCGAGCTGGTACTAGGACCAGGCCTGGTCATATTCCTGGTCATAGTTCTGGCGTCCACGATCGTCTACCGCCCATTCTGCCGTTTCATATGCCCCTTCGGGGCCCTGTCGTCATTGTTCGCTGGACGAAGCTTGCTCGGAATAAGGCGAAACGACAACTGCGTGGAATGCGGTAGGTGCGAGAAGGCGTGTCCGCCTCAGGTGCTGAGGGGGAGGGCCGGATCGGAATGCTACCTGTGCGGAAGGTGCATTGCAACATGTCATAAGGACGCATTGAAATACTCCAAGGCAGAGGTGAAGGAATGAAGGCAGCAAAGTACACGGACTTCCCGGAGAAGGACACGCCCCACAAGGTCAGCGTGCGCATGATATACGACCACGATCACGGCCAGGCGGTGGTGATATCTCTCAAGAAGGGAGAGGCCTTGAAGAAGCACATCACCCCGGTGGACGTGATGTTCTACGTGCTCGAGGGAACCGGCAAGGTCGAGGTGGGCGAAGAGGTGAAGGAGGTCAGCAGGGACATGGTGATAGAGTCCCCGGCGCGCATACCGCACCGTCTCCTCAACGAATCGTCCCCCGAGTTCCGCTTCCTGGTGGTCAAGATGCCCAAGCCGGCCGAGTCCACCAAGGTGCTTTGAGGGATATCATGGCCATGGAGATGATGAACCCGGACGGCGCGAAGAAGGATGACCTGCTGGGCAGGGTCCTGGTCCCCAAGGACCTCGTCTCGTACCAGGATGGAGCCGTCGTCAGCCGGACGCTCATCAGCAAGGGCGTGGGAACGGTGACCGTCTTCTCCTTCGACCAGGGCCAGGGGCTGAGCGAGCACACCGCGCCCTACGATGCCATGGTGGAGATACTGGATGGAGAGGCGGACATAACCATATCCGGAAGGACGCAGAGGGTCAAGGCCGGGGAGATGCTCATAATGCCGGCCAACCAGCCTCATTCATTGGACGGTGTGAAGGCCTTCAAGATGATGCTTATAATGATCAGGGCCTGAACCAAACCCTTTTTTCAAAATTTTAAAAGGAAGGCGCCGTCGAGCGGGATCGAACCGCTGACCTTATGATTAACAGTCATACGCTCTACCGACTGAGCTACGACGGCCTGATGTGGCCTCTAAAATAGAGGTCTGGTATTAATCTTTTGCGTTCTTCTTTGATTCCTCTTCCAGCTCACCTTTCAACTTGCCCACGGTGACCTCCATGCGGTCCAGGATGTCCACCACCCTCTGGTAGAACTCGTTGAGCTTCTCCGTGGTTATGGCCCCCTCGGGGGAAGGGTTGATCAGTCCCTCGTGCTCCAGAATACGCAAGGAATAGCGAACCTTGTGCTGAGGGATGTCCAGCAGCTCGGACAGCCGGATTATCCCGATGGGCTCGTGGCTCTTGATGGCGCTCAGCATGACCACATGCCTTTCCAGTAGCTCTATCTCGGACTCTATCTTGCTGGTAAGAACGCTGTGACCCTTCATGGCGGCATCTTCCTTAGCGCTAGACACGTGATAACATTCGGTATAGTTAAATCCGTTTCTCCTCTAGGTCGCGAACCCCGCTTCCAGCGCGCACCCCTTAAATACGCCGCCATGCATGGTTTCCCGCATGCCGGCCATTGTGGTGGAAGGTCTTTCAAAAAGATACGGGGACCTCTTCGCCATCGACAACGTGTCCTTCTCCGTGGCCGAAGGCTCATTCTTCGGCTGCTTCGGGCCCAATGGCGCGGGGAAGTCCACCCTGCTGAAGGTGCTCACGGGCCAGATGCCCCCCTCCAGCGGCACGGCCGAGGTTCTCGGCCTGGACCCTACCAGGGAGGCCATGGAGGTCAAGAGAAGGATAGGCATCGTTCCGGAGGTGGAGAGCCCTCCATCCTACCTCACCGCATCGGAGTTCCTCAGGTTCGCCGGCACCCTGCGCGAGGTGCGCTCCCTGGACGGGAGGATCGATCATTGGCTGGGGTTCTTCGATCTCAAGGGTTCCGAGGGCACGCTGTGCCGCGACCTGTCCAAGGGCATGAGGCAGAAGCTCATGCTGTCCGCGGCCTTCCTGCACGAGCCGCGGCTTCTGTTCCTGGACGAGCCGTTCATCAACCTGGACCCCATATTCCAGCGGAAGCTGCGCGATCATCTGCTGGAGCTGAGGGAGGACGGCCGCACGGTGTTCATGTGCTCGCACATACTGGACATGGCCCAGCGAATAGTGCAGGACATGATCATCATGGACCACGGGAAGGTGGTGCTCAGGGACAAGGTGTCCAATGCCCTGGTGGGCGGGGAGGACCTTGAAACGCTGTTCCTAAGACTGGTGGGCGGGGGGAACGGCCTCGCTCCTTAGGCTGATGCTGACCGAGGAGTACCGCATGCACGTGATGTACTCCTCCCGGCGTTTGTTCCTGTCCCTGCCACTGTACATATTCATGCTCGCCGCGCTGTTCACCTTCGGCCTGGACGCCTTGACCGGCGATCTGAGCCTGTGGGACCTGATGCTCCTGTCCTATGGGGGCATTTTCATCTACGGGATCAGCGTGGGGGCCTTCGGAGCGCTCGGCCAGAGGTATCTCGAGCGAAGGTACGGAAAGGACAACTTCATCATCAGCATGCCCTTCCTGATGCCCGTATCCTTTCGCAGGGTATTCCTGGGCATGTACCTCAGGGACGCGATCTTCTACTCCGCCCTGATGCTACTGCCAACGCTCGGGGGGATGGCCCTGGGCGCCTCCCTGTCATCGCATTCCATACTTTCCGTGTTGGTGGCGTTCGCCGGCCTTCTGGTCACGTTCCTCTACGGCATGTCCTTAAGTTTCCTGGTCTCGGTCCTCTACACCATCGACCGACGGCTGTTCCTGGCCGCTGCGGGGGCGCTGATGGCCCTGATGGCCGGTTACGGGCTGACGGACCTGTACGGCCTGGAACTGATCATACCCAGCCTGGGATTCCAGATGAACGCCCCTCCTTTCCCTGCGGACTGGCCGCTGGCGGCTATGCACTTCTCCGCCTGCGCGGTGCTCAGCGTTGCCCTCTTGGGGCTGTCGCTGATGCTGCTCCGTCCCGACAGGGACGTGCCCTCCGTCTCCCATGGCGAGATGCTCCTTCGGCATCTGAAAGCGTTCTCCAGGTTCCCGTCGGCCACGCTGCTCGCCAAGGAGTTCGTCGACATCCGGCGTTCAGGGCTCGTCGTTCGCATGGTCCTAGCCTACGTGGTGCCCCTGGTATTCCTGAGCTTCACCACCTATTACATCAACCACGGGCTGAACATTCCCGTGGGCTTCAACGCCGTGTTCTACGCGGCGATGGTCGGTTTCTTCGGCGTGCTGCTGTATAGCTGGATGACCAACACCGACCTTAACGATCATTTCGAGACGCTTCCCGTGCGGGTCCCCCAGGTCATAAAGGCCAAGCTGATGGCCTACTTCCTGCTGACCACGGGCGTCTCCACCGCGTTCGTCACCGGCATATCCTTTCTCAATGGCGAGGTCGAGCTGCTCTGGCTTGCCCTCATCGTCCTGTACTGCACCACTGCCTACATGATACTGGCCACGGCGTATCTCACTGGATTGAACACCAATTCCTTCTTCTTCAACCCGACGGTGCTCACCAAGTTCACCGCCATCTCCCTGCTGCCGGACCTTCTTCTGACCATACTGTCTTTCAGCCTGCAGGGCGGCGCGTGGTGGGCCCTCGCCGGCATACTGGGGGTATGCGGGGCGCTCCTTCTCCTGAGCCTGCACTTCCATCGTGGCATAGAGAGGAAGTGGAGCGACGCCAGTTTCAGCTGACCAATCCCATTATGTAGAGGGATGGGATACGACCAGCATGGATTGGCACCGGGTGAGGCGATTCGTTCACGTACTAGCCCCGCTCCTGTGCCTGTACTATGTCCTTCCAGACCCCCTGTTCCCCGGAGCCCCCAAGGACCAGGTCCTGATACTGCTCATGCTCATCATCCTGGCCTCGGACACTCTGCGTCTCATATCCCGGGTCAGGGTTCCCGTGCTGAGGTCCTACGAGGACGAGCGCCCCTCCGCCCCGGCCTTCGTGGCCGTGGCGGTCACCATAGCTTTCCTGTACTTCCCTCTGGAGATCACCCTTCCCGCCTTGATGGGCATGGGTTGGGTGGACCCCCTGGTCGGCGAGCTGAGGCATCGAAAGAGCGATCTCAACCCCATGCTTCCCATGGTGGTCTACTTCTTCATATTGCTGATCGGGATCGGTCTCTTCTTCGGGATGACGTTCCCGGTGCTGCTGTCCGCCGTGCTCGTAGCCCCGGTGGCGCTGTTCCTGGAATCCCGGCGCATCCCCCTGCTCGACGATGACATGATACTGATACTGGTTCCGGTGTTCCTAGTAGCACTGGTACTCGGCCAGCTCCCATTCTAAAAAAAGGATAGGGTTCAGTTGCCGATAAGGCCTCTGCGCTTCTTGAAACCGGTGAGCCCCTGCTCGACGGTCTGGGTGGGGCCCTTGTGGCAGTTCTCCGCCCCTTCCAGGGTGTCGTGCACCTTGTTGCACACCAAGCATTGATAGATGATCTTGGTCATTGGGAGGAAGAAATCGAAAGGTGGCATATAATGTTATTCCCTTTCTCCTGAACGCGGCCTCGGGGCGTAGAGAAATGCGCATATAAATTGCCTTTCTTAGGGCTGGAAAAGCACGGGAGCTTCCTCCCTCCCGCAAAGTGCGATTTATCGGGTGAATCCGCATACTTTTTATTTTTTGAAGGCAATTAGTAGAGGTATGAGCAAAATCAAGGTCATTAACGAACCCTCCGAGTTGGTATCTATGCTGAGGGCTGTAGATACCCCCGTGAAGAGGGATGTCCTTAAGGAGGTGACCTTGGAATGGCGCACCGTGAAGGAGATCGAGGAGAAGTACGGGTCCGAGGGCAAGGAGGCATTGGCCTTCTTCGAGAAGATGAAGCTGGTGGAGACCAGATGGCAGCCATCCGGGGGCAACCGCCCGGACAAAGCTTTTCACACGTACTACAACTCCTTCCACATAAACGCTCAATGGCCTGTCTACGAGATATCTGATGTTCTTTACGCGGCCATGATGCCCGAGGACGAGTTCAAGGAGATCGAGGACAACATCCTGGAGCAGGTTGGCAAGGAAGGCCGCTTCGCAGGCGACGTGGCCGAGAACCTGGGAATGACGGCCACCATGCTCAAGAGCCTGGTGAAGCGCTCGGTGAAGATGGACTACCGCGGCCACCGTCTGGAAAGGGTGAAGGAGTAAGTTGCCCGAGATAACCGTCCTCCGCTTGGGGCATCGCCCGGAAAGGGATAAGAGGATAACCACCCACGTGGCGCTGACCGCCCGCGCCTTCGGGGCCAGGCGCATAATCGTCTCCACCAAGGACGCCGGGCTCGAGGAGAGCGTCAAGGACGTGGTGAAGCGGTTCGGCGGGGACTTCGAGATCACCACCGGGGTGAACTGGAGAAGATGTCTTCAGGATTTTCAGGGCACGGTCGTCCACCTCACGATGTACGGGATCCCCGTGGACGAGGCGGCTCCGAAGGTGCCCGACGGTGAGATCATGGTCGTGGTCGGGGCCGAGAAGGTCCCGCCCGAGGTCTACCAGAGGGCGGACCTCAACGTGGCGGTCGGAAACCAGCCCCATTCCGAGGTGGCGGCACTGGCGATACTGCTGGACAGGGTGTTCCAGGGCCGCACGCTGCAAAGGGACTATCAGGGGGCGCAGATCAAGGTGCTGCCCTGCGAGAGGGGGAAGAGCGTTGTCGAGCTATCCAAGCAGTGAGGGTTGCTACCGCATGATGCGGGAGGAGGGGCTTTCCCCGGCGGTCATCCGCCACAGCTGCGTGGTGAACGTGGTGGCCATGGAGATCGCCCGCCGCTGCGGCGCGAACCTCGACCTGGTCAACGCCGCCTCTCTGCTGCACGATATCGGGCGGTCTAGAACGCACGGCGTGCAGCACGTGTCGGAAAGCGTGCGCATAGCCAGGGAAAGGAACCTACCGGAGGAGCTGGTGAAGTGCATCGGTCGTCACATCGCCTCCGGGTTCACCGCCGAGGAGGCCAAGGCCCTGGGGCTTCCGGAGGGCGATTACATGCCTGTGACCCTGGAGGACAAGGTGGTGAACTTCGCGGACAATCTGGTCAGCGATAGGTCCATCAAGACCCTGGACCAGGCGGCGGAGAGGATGCGAAACAAGGGCTTCGAGCTGACCGCCACCCGAATGCTGGCCATGGGGGAGGAGATCGCCATTTTGTGCGGCGAGGACATAGACACTCTGCTGGGCAGGTCCAGGGCAAGGGAGGCGGCGGCGGCCTGCGACAAGCTGGTCTGATACCCGTCTCCCGCCAGAACATTCACAAAGGTTTTATCCGTGCCACTTCTTACCAAGGCGCACGCCCCCGCTAGCTGCCGAGGGCTCACGGTCACAGGAGATAGGGAATGTCCGAGAAGAAGATCATGATGTGGATGAACGGCAAGTTGATCGAACAGGAGAAGGTGCTTCTGCCCTTCATGACCCACGCCCTGCACTACGGGAGCGGGGTCTTCGAAGGCATCCGCATCTATGGGACGCCGAAGGGCAAGGCGGTGTTCAGGCTCAGGGAGCACATGGCGCGCTTCATGGATTCCGCAAAGGTCCTGTGCATGGACCACCCCTACACGGTGGACGAGCTGGTCGAGGCCACCAGGCTGGCCGTGCGCAACGCCGCCGACAATTCCGATTACATACGCCCGTTGATGTGGTACGGGGAGAACGACGAGAACCGCATAGTGCTCAACCCGTTCAAGTTCAAGGTCAACGTGGCCATAGCCTGCGCCCATATGGGGGCGTACCTTGGGAAGGAGAACATGGAGAAAGGCGCCAACATCATAACTTCGTCCTGGACCAAGCCGGCCAACACCTCCACCTCCCTGCAGGCCAAGATATGCGGCAACTACGTGAACTCCATACTCGCCAAGATCGAGAGCAACCAGCTGGGAGCGGACGAGTGCCTGATGCTCAACACCAACGGGACGGTGGCGGAGGGCCCCGGGGAGAACATCTTCATGATAAAAAACGGAAAGGTGTACACCCCGCCGCTGGCCTCCGGAGTGCTGGAAGGCATAACCAAGGATTCAGTGACCACCATCGCCAAGGACAAGGGCTACCAGGTCATCGAGAAGGAGATCACCCGTTCCGAGGTATACATGTGCGACGAGTTCTTCATGACCGGCACGGCGGCCGAGGTGACCCCCATACGCTCCCTGGACCAGAGGGTCATAGGGGAGGGGAAGCGCGGGCCTATCACCAAGGACCTGCAGGAGTCTTTCTTCGAGGCCGCCCGCGGCAATGACCCGAAGTACCATCACTGGCTGACACTGGTGGATTGAGGGGCGAACACCTTCAGCAAACCCATTACCGAAACAGCAGAAGATCCTAACGATCCCAGGGATGAACATGTACGAGATCAGGTTCCACGGACGGGGCGGTCAGGGGGCGGTAATGGCCGCCCAGACCATAGCCGAGGCGGCCATTCTGGAAGGAAAGCAGGCGCAGGCCTTCCCGTTCTTCGGGGCGGAGCGGCGCGGCGCACCGGTGATGGCGTTCGCCCGCATCGACGACAAGAGGATATGCGACCGAACCCAGGTGTCCGAACCGGACATGTTGGTCGTGATGGATGAATCGCTGCTCGAGATCGAGCCGGTGGCATCAGGTCTCAAGGAAGGGGGGTGTGCGGTCATCAACAGCCGCCTCGAACCCTCGGAGGTCGACCTAGGAACGGTCACGCGCTGTGTTAGCGTGGACGCCACCAGCATCGCCCTGGAAATGCTGAGGGCACCTATAGTGAACACCTCGATACTGGGGGCCATGGCCCGCGCCAATGATTTCGTCTCCCTGGGGTCCATCCAGCAGGCCATCATGAACCGTTTCGGTGAAAAGCTGGGGGAGAAGGCCGGCAGATTGAACGCCGAGGCGGCCAAGGCCGCCTTCGAACGCTCCAGGGAGGGCTTGTGCAAAGGAGAGCGAAAGGTCCAGAAAAAGAACGCCTGGCTCCCCACCTGGCAGGAGACGCCTCCCGGGGTAGCCTTGCCGAGGACCTCCAAGGCTGGCATGGCCGTGGGGCCAGGAAGCATGACGCAGAACCTTACGGGCAGCTGGGGGGTATCCTTTCCGGTCTACGACGAGGAAAGGTGCATAAAGTGCCAGAGGTGCTGGTTCATCTGTCCAGAGGGATGCATACGCCGTTCCCCTAACGACGACCTGGAGTTCGACCTCCGCTACTGCAAGGGCTGTGGGCTCTGCGCCAAGGTCTGCCCCAAGGATGCCATATCCATGCGCAGGAAGGAGGCGAGCGCGTGAGGTCCGTGAAAGCGCTGACCGGCAACGCCGCGGCGGCGTACGGCGTCAGGCTGTGCCGACCAGAGGTCATCCCGAACTATCCGATAACTCCGCAGACCATCATCATAGAGCAGATAGCCGACTTCATCAACGACGGGGAACTGGATGCCGATTTCATTCCGGCCGACAGCGAGCACTCGGCAATGAGCATAGCGATCGGCGCCGCGGCCACTGGCGTCAGGACGTTCACGGCCACCGCCTCGCATGGCCTGGCACTAATGCATGAGATGCTTTATGTGCCGCCCCAGGTGCGTCTGCCGATACTTCTGGTCAACGTCAACCGCTCGCTGGGCGCGGGAAGCGGCATATGGGTGGAGTACAACGACTCCATGGCCGAGCGCGACTCGGGTTGGATGCAGGCGTACGCCGAGGACAGCCAGGAGGTCCTGGACATGGTCATCCAGGCCTACCGTGTCGCTGAGGACCCGCGCGTGGTACTGCCATTCATGCTCTGCCTGGACGGCTTCATTCTTTCGCACACGGTGGAGAGGGTGGAGGTCCCGGAGCAGGAGGAGGTCGATTCCTTCCTGCCGAAGTTCGAGCCCCTGAACCGTCTAGATCCACAGAACCCAATGAGCATCAACATAGCGGTATCACCGGCGCACTCCATGGAGATGCGCTACCAGCTCGACCGTCAGATGGAAAGCGCGCGGAGCGTGATATCCGAGGTCGATGAGCAGTTCGCCAAGGCCTTCGGCCGCCGCTACGGAGGGCTGATAGACACCTATCGCATGGAGGGGGCCGAGACCGCGCTCATCACTCTCGGGACCGCGACGTCCACCGCCAGGGTGGCAGTGGACGAGCTTCGGGCGCAGGGCAGGAAGGTCGGGCTGATCAAGCTGCGTTTCATGCGCCCGTTCCCGCACGAGGATATCAGGGAGGCGGTCAAGGGGCTCAAGGCGCTGGGGGTGTTCGACCGCTCTATCTCGGTGAACGGCTTCGGGCCGGTGTTCACCGAGGTGCGCAGCTCGCTGTACGGCAGCAGCATGCCCATAACCGATCATATCGCCGGTATAGGTGGAAGGGACCTGAAGGTGTCCACCTTCAAGGAGATGTTCGCCCTGCTGGAGGAAAGCGCCTCCGGGAAGAGGGTGAGGGACTGTACCTGGCACGGTCTGAGGGGGGAGATGTGATGGACCGCAGGATGAACATACGGACCATGCCGCAGGAGGACCACCTGCTGAGCGGGCAGGGCGCCTGCGCCGGATGCGGGGTGGCGATAGCGGTTAAGAACATAATGAGGATACTGGGGGAGAACACCACCGTTTACGTCCCGGCCAGCTGTCTGCTTGTGTTCGGCGGGGGAATGTACCCGCATTCCGCTTTCGACGTGCCGTTCTTCTACAGCGCCTTTGAGAACACTGGAGCGGTCATTTCAGGGATCAAGGCGGGATACCGCCGGCAGGGGAAGGACGTCACGGTCATCGGCATAGCCGGGGACGGCGGCACCTTCGACATCGGGCTTCAGGCCCTCTCCGGAGCGGCGGAGCGCAACGAGGATGTCATATACGTCTGCGTGGACAACGAGGCGTACATGAACACGGGAACGCAGCGCTCCGGTTCCACTCCCTTCGGCGCTTGGACGACCACCACTCCGGTGGGGAAGAAGATCAAGGGCAAGCAGGGTTTCAAGAAGGACCTCATGTCGGTGGTGGCCAACCAGGACATAGCATACGCGGCCACCCTGTCCATAGCCCACATGAACGACTTCGTGCAGAAGGTGGAGAAGGCCAAGAACCTCAAGGGCTTCCGCTTCCTGCACGTGATGACGCCGTGCGCCTCGGGATGGAAGAGCGATCCCTCCGCGACCTACGACCTGGCCAACATGGCGGTCGAGACGGGCATGTGGTCCCTGTACGAGATCTTGGACGGGGAGGTGCGCATAACCTACCGCCCCAAGGAGATGAGGCCGGTGACGGAGTACCTGAAGCTGCAGGGCCGCTTCAAGCACATGAGCAAGGAGGACGTGGACACCCTGCAGTCATGGATATGCAGGAAGTGGAACAAGCGCTACTGCCCCACCGCCCCTCCCTTGGAGGGTAAGGGGGAGGACCTGGCCTACGGCGGCGATGAGTGCGAGGGCGTCTGAACTTCCCGCTACCCAGGGATCGCAAAACGACCGGTGAGAGGACGGCCCCGGCCATCGCCCGCTCTTTCAGGCCCCGGTCCCAACGCATGCTTAAAAGAAGGGAAAAAGGAAATGGTTTACCCTTCGGCCGTGGCCGGAGCCCGCTTCCGCTCGATGAGCATGCCGACGATCATCGCTATGACCGACAAGGGCAGGGCGATGAACAGCGAGTCGACCACCGTCCATGGGAACTCCAGCACCGAGGGGTTCCCGGTGATGAGCTCCGAGACCCTGAGCACGCTCGACTCGGCCTGGTGTACGAAAACGGTCCATATTCCCCAGGCCACCCCTCCGGTCACCAGGCTGGCCTTGGCTCCCAGTAGTGAAGGGTTCTTGGAGAACACGGCGACGGTGTAGGCGGGCAGGAACGCCGCGGCGCACAGGCCCATGAACATGGCCGTGGCGCGAGCTATTATGTCCCCGGGCATTATGAAGGCGAGTCCCAAACTGACCGCTATCATGATGAAGGTGCCTATCTTGTTCACTCTGAGCTTGGAGGCGTCCTCATCGCTACCCCGCAGGCCGGCCGGGAAGAAATTGGACCGGCGCAGGTGCACCCATATGTCGTGGCCGGCCGCCGTCCCCATGACATGGAACAGCGAGCTCATGGTGGACATGGCCGCCGCCAGCAGGGCCAGCACGAACATCACCACCAGCCATTCAGGCATGGCAGTGTCAATGAACAGCGGAACGATGTTATCGACGTTCCCGGTCATTTCAACGGAGATCTTGCCGAAGTGATCGTGGAAGTAGACGTTGGTGAGCGCCCCCATGGTGTAGGCCACGCCGGTGGTGATCAGGATGAAAATGACGCCCACGGGTATGGCGCGGTTCAGGGCCTTGCCGTCCTTGGCGGTCATGAACCGGACGGCTAGCTGGGGCTGGGCGAGCACTCCTATGCCCACCCCCATGATTATGGTGGTCACCAGGGTGTACCAGGTGGCAGATCCCAGTTCCGGGAAGGAGGTCCAGCCGGTCATGCCGGTGCTGGCCAGGCCGGTAGGCACCAGGTGTGACATGTCGGTGAGGGCCTGGAAACCGTCCAGGCCTCCGACGAGGGACAGGGTGATTATCATTATGGCGCTCATGCCGAACAGCATGAGGGAGCCCTGCAGGGCGTCAGTGTACATGACCGCGATAAGCCCGCCGAACACCACGTAGGCGGCAGTTATGACGGTCAGCCCGATTATTGCCCACAGGTAAGGCACGTCCAGGACCTGCTCGATGAAGCGGCCTCCCCCTATGAGCACCGCGGACGAATAGAGAGGCATTCCGACCAGGATGATGAGGCCGGTGACGTACTGCATGAAATCCGATTTGTACACCTTCCCGAGCAGGTCCGGAAAGGTCATGATGCCCAGCTTCTTGCCGATGCGGCGGGTCGGCTTTCCGAACACGATGAAGGCGATCAGCACTCCGACCAGGATGTTGAGCATGACCAGCCATATTATCCCCAGGCCCAGCTTGGCGGCGTAACCGCCGAAGCCCACTATGGCCGAGGTGCTGATGAACGTGGCGCCGTACGAGAGCCCCAGCACCACCGGGTGCACGTTCCTGCCGGCCAGCATGTAGTCGTCGTTGCACTTGGTCTTCTTGTAACCGAGCCAGGCCAGGAAAAAGATGACCACCGAATATACCGCGGCGGCAGCCCAGAATAGGGTCTGATCGACCAAATCAGTCCACCTCTTCGTTCCACTTCAGTATTCCGTACACGATGCCTATCGCAGTGCTTATGAAACAGAGCGCGTACCCCGCCAATATCCAGGGGTCATCTATGCCTAACATGTCGTTGCCTCTCTCCCTTAGCCAGTAAGATCCGAGGAGGATTTGCTAAAAGATATTTAAATGTTACATGTTAGCATGTTACATATTAGCACATTCAGAACGATCTCTTATCGACCACCCGCTTGGCCTTGCCCTCGAAGCGGGGCAGCGATCCCGGCTCGACTATCTCCAAGGTGACCCCCACGTTGAGCGCGTCCCGCAGCTTATGCGTTATACGGGCCTTGATGGCGTCTAGCTCGAACAGGCGGTCCCCGAACGCCTCCGGGCGCAGCTCCACCTTGACCATCATGGTATCCAGGGCGCCCTGGCGATCGACCACGATCTGGAACTCGTTGCCGACCTCCGGGTTGGTCATCAGGCTGTGCTCCACCTGCGAGGGGAACACGTTGATGCCGCGCACTATGATCATGTCGTCCACCCTTCCCTGTATCCTGCCGATACGCGGGTGCGTTCGGCCACAGGCGCAGACCTCCTCGCTCATGGTGGTCACGTCCCCGGTGCGGTAGCGGACTATAGGTAGCGCTTCCTTCAGAAGCATGGTCACCACAAGCTCTCCCTTCTCCCCCGGCGGCACAGGCTCTCCGGTATTGGGGTCCAGCACCTCGATGAGGGTGATGTCGGCCCACACGTGTATGCCGTTCTGCTGAGAGCACTCGCACCACAGCGGTCCGGACAGTTCGCTCGTGCCGTAAATGTCTATGGCCTCGATGCCCAGCCGCTCGTAGATGCGGTCGCGCATCTTGTCGCTCCAGGGCTCCGCCCCCAGTATTCCCAGGCGCAGCTTGGTGTCCTTGCGGATGTCCACGCCCATCCTCTCCGCCACCTCTCCCATGTGCAGCAGGTATGACGGCGTGGACGCGATCACCGTGACGTTCAGGTCCCTTACCAGGTCTATCTGGCGCTCCGTGTTTCCGGTGGACGCCGGAACCACCGCCGCTCCCACCTTCTCCGCCCCGTAATGAAGCCCTAGGCCGCCCGAGAACAGCCCATAGGTGTAGCAGACCTGCAGCACGTCGTCCGTGCCCACGCCGGCAGACACCAGCCCCCTGGCCACGGACTCCGACCAGGACTCGATGTCGTTCTGCGTGTATCCGACTATGGTGGGCTTCCCCGTGGTGCCCGAGGAGGCGTGATACCTCACCACCTCCCTGGGGCTGGCCAAGAAGAGCTTGTCCGGGTAGCCGTCCCGAAGGTCCTTCTTGGTCATGAACGGAAGCTTCCGCACATCGTCCAGCTCTTGTATGTCCTCGGGCGTGACGCCGGCATCCTTCATTTTCTGCCGGTAAAAGGGGGAAAAGGTGTACAGCTTGTACACCAGCATCTTGAGCTGCTTCAGCTGCAGCGCCTTCAGTTCCGGGACCGGCATGACCTCTACAGGGTTCCAGTAGGACATTCCATCACCTCATCCAGCCATCATCAGTGGAAGTTCACGTTGTCCAGAAGGCGAAGGCCTCCGGCCAAAAGGGACTCTATGCCCTTCTCAATGTCCTCTACGCGGACGATCAGCACCGCGTAAGGGGGGCTGCGATAGCCGTATCCGTACTCGATGTTTATGTCCTTCATCTGGTCCGTCAGGTCGAACAGGCCACCCGGCGTGTCCTGCATCTGTATCGCCAGCACCTCAGTGAACTTGACGACGAACCCTTCCTTGGTCAGGAGATCACGAGCGGTCACCGGATTGTCCACCAGCACCCGGATGACGCCGTATCCGGCGCCCTCAGCGATGCTGAAACCCAGTATGTTTATCTTGCCCTCCTTGAGCACCTTGGCCACCGCGCCCAGGCGGTTCGGCCGGTTCTCCGAGAAGATGGAGAGCTGCTTGATCCGGTATTTGTCGTTCTCGCTCATCAGTATTCCCTCCTGTCCATCACACGCTTGGCCTTGCCCTCGAAACGGGGCAGGGTGCCAGGCTGCACAAGCTCCACTTTGGCCGAGACGTTCAGCACGTTCTTCAACCGGTTGGATATGCGCTCGCGCAGGGCGTTCAGCTCGATGATGTTGTCCGTGAACGCCTCCGGTTTCAGCTCGGCCCGGACCAGCATGGTGTCCAGGTGGCCCTTGCGGTCCACCACCAGCTGGAACTCGTTACCCAGCTCCGAATGCTGCATCAGCGAGTGCTCCACCTGCGAGGGGAACACATTGATGCCACGAATAATAATCATATCGTCCACGCGCCCCTGTATCCGGGTGATGCGCGGATGCGCCCTTCCGCAGGGGCAAGGCTCCTCCATGATGGACGTGATGTCGCCCATCCGGTAGCGCATGATCGGGAAGGCCTCCTTCTGCAGCATGGTCACCACCATCTCCCCTTTCTGCCCCGGCTCGAGCGGCTCCCCGGTGTCCGGGTCCACGATCTCCAGAAGGGCCAGGTCTCCCCAGAAGTGTATCCCGTCCTGCTCGGCGCATTCCATGAACATCGGGCCGGAAAGCTCGCTGGCCCCGAAGCAGTTGATGCCCCGGATGCCCATCTTCTCGTAGATGCGGTCCCGCATCTTGTCGCTCCAGGGCTCCCCTCCCAAAAGCCCGTAGCGCAGCTTGGTGTCCTTGCGTATGTCGATACCCCTCTTCTCGGCCACTTCGCCCAGGTACATCAGGTACGAGGGCGTGGCGGCCATGGCGGTCACCTCCAGGTCGCATATCAGGTCGAGCTGGCGGTCGGTGTTGCCGGTGGACGCCGGGATGACCGTGGCCCCGAGCTTCTCCGTCGCGTAGTGGAATCCCAGGCCGCCGGAGAACAGCCCGTAGGTGTTCGCCACCTGTATGACGTCGTTCTTGCCCAGTCCGAAGGAGGTCATCGCCCTGGCCAACGATTCGGACCAGTTCTCCAGGTCGTTCTTGGTGTATCCCACGATAGTGGCCTTGCCAGTGGTGCCCGAGGAGGCGTGATACCTCAGCAGGTTCCCGCGGTCGCGCATCATCAGCTTGTTGGGGTAGCCGTCCCGCAGGTCCTTCTTGGTCATGAAGGGCAATCTTTTGGCGTCGACGAGGGTCTTGATGTCTCCCGGCATCACCCCGGCCGACCTCATCCTTTCATGATAGAAAGGGGAGAGCTCCCACATGCGGCGCGTCTGCATCTTCAGAAGCCTCAGCTGAAGGGCTTCCAGCTGGGCCTTGGGCAATCTCTCGATATGGGGGTTCCAAACGTCCAAGTACCTTCCTCCGAGGCCACGGGCAGGGAGGCTCCCTGCGTCCGGTCAGGCGTGTACGGTGATAACACGCATCATATTTATGCTCTCCAGGGCCTTCCTCGTCATCAGAACGCCCGGTGGAACAGGTCTATGAGAGGTCGCTGGGCCGAACTTGCCATGTTCCCCTTGGGGTCCTTCCACAGCCAGAGCACCCAGGCCAGGCTCGCGGCGAGGCCGCCCATCATGTCCACGTAGCAGTCGCTCAGGGTGTCGACGACGGAATACTGCATTCTCGTGCCGGCCAGCACGTCTCCGGCGAACTCGGCTATCTCCCACACCACCCCTATGAATATGGAGAAGACCAGGACCATCATCGGGAAGGCCCATCGGGGCACCTTGATCTTGACCGAATGCATGTCGAACAGGTACAGGGCGAGAGCGGTGATCATGCCGACCATGGACGAGGAAACGGCGTGGGTGAGCTCGTCCCACCACCACGCGCTATCGTACAGCCCCCAAACCAGTCCGAAGGTATGCAGGCCCACGGCCAAGGAGGTCCAGGCCTGCATGAACATCGGCATCCTGAACCACCCGGCCCTCTCCAACAGGAAGGGCAAGGCCAATATCGCGGCCCCCATGGCCGCGCTGTTCCTGTGATAGCTCGTTCCCTGCGACAGGGCGAGTGCTCCCATGGCCAGCACCACGGCTTCCGATAAGAGCAATATTCCCAAAGTGCCTTTCCGAACCTTCATGCCCCCTCCTCCGGCACCATAAGCAGGTCGGCGTAGTCCATCCTCCGCATGTCCCTTTTGAACATCAGCCCGGAGACCAGTCCAAAGACCATCGTGCCGATGAGCGATCTCATCAGCTCATCGTTGGACACCTCATGGCCCCTGATTATGTCATAGGACGCGTCCAGGAACACGAACAGGGATGCCAGGGAGATCGCGGCCACGGTGGCGAACCCCAGAATGAAGCGGTAGTTCATGTGAAAGCTCGTCCTCTTCACAAGGATCAGCGTGAGGAACAGGCAGAGCAGCAGCGTGGCCATCATGGTGGTCAGCGTGCCCAATCCTCTGACAAGGACGCTGTCGCCTAGGTCAGCAGCGTGCAGCGCCACGTACACCGTGAACGGTATCGCCATGAACACCGCAAGCGGACGCTGCAGCCCCGGCTCCTCCGGCTGGTCGAAAAGAGGATAACGCCCTAGGACGGCCGCGACAATACCCGTCTCCAGTATGAGCCAGTAAACGTCAGCGCTGCTGAAGCTGACCACAAAGGCCGCGGCCATGCTCAGGTAGAACCAGACTCGAAACCCCTTTTCCCACATGATGTCCGGCGTTCCTCCCCCACCAAACCAATGAAACAGGGTGCCCCGATCAGTAGGTCCGGCGCGGGAACCTTCCCTGCGCGTGCAGGTCCTTTAGGTCCATGTAACTTTGCGCGCTCCTCTCCGCCTTCTCCCTGATGGTAAGGTCATTGTGCCTCACCACCTTCCCCGGGATGCCCATCACCACCGATCGGGGCGGGACCTCGTACATCCCGGTGACCAGGGCGTTCGCCCCTATGATGCATTCGTCGCCGATGATCGCACCGTCCAGTATCGTCGAGTTGATGCCTACTATGCAGCGGTCCCCCACCTTCGCGCCGTTGATGACCGCTCCGTGTCCAATGGTGACCATCTCGCCTATCACGCTTGGATGATCGTGGCTGGTGTGTATGACCGCGCCCTCCTGCACGTTGCTCCCGGCCCCCACCCGGATGGAGTTGGCGTCACCGCGCAGGACCGCGGTAGGCCACACGGACACTCCATCCTCCAGCTCCACGTCCCCCATGATGACGGCCGCCGGGTCCACGAAAACCTTTCGCCCTGGCATGAGTGACCATATAAAAATAGTTAAAAAAATAGGTTGGCCTCAGGCCTGCGCCGTTTTAGCGGCCGGTCTCCTGGCGCTGACCCGCTTGGGGAAGTACTTCAGAAGTATCACGTCCCCGATCGCCTGGATCCAGCGAAAGGGAACGTTGACCGCCTTTGAGTCCTCGACCAGTAGAGGATTGGACTCGCTTATGAAGAGCCCGTCGACCTTGCGCGTGTCAACATCTATGACCAAATTGTTCACATTGCCCAGGAACAATCCATTGGGCGTGTAGACCTGCATCCCTATGAGCTCAGAAGCCTCCTCTAACATCAGCACTCCCTTTGTCAGATATCGCCATCCCCTATTAAAAAGATTATCAGCGAACATTTCTGGCACGGCCCCCATGTCAAGGACCCCGCGCCGTCCAAATGTCTCCCAAGGATAGGAAAATATCGCCCTTCAGGAAGGTTTGAGATAAAGATTATATACGGTGGAACTTCAATACGGTTTTGTAATCACAATGCACAACCGATATCACGGGGTCTTCTGATGGCCGAGGACGAGCTTGCCGAGATCAGAAGGCGCAAGTTAGAGGCATTGATGGGTCAAAGCGAACAAAAAGGAGTGAAAAAATTGTCTGGAGTAACCGAGGTCAAAGATAGCACTTTCGAGGAGTTCATTAAGAGCGCGCCCCTGGTGATCATCGATTGCTGGGCACCATGGTGCGGTCCCTGCCGCATGCTAAGCCCCATCGTTGAACAGCTCTCCGAGGAGTTCGAGGGCAAGATCGCGTTCGGCAAGATGAACACCGACGAGAACGAGAACACCCCCATGAAGTTCAACATCACCGCCATACCCACTATGCTGGTGTTCAAGAACGGCGCCCAGATCGACCGCATCGTCGGCGCTGGCAACAAGGACTTCATGAGGCAGAAGTTCTCCAAGTACCTCTGATCGGGGGTGCTGCAAACCTTTTTCACCAAACCGTTTAATCATTCGATTTTGATTAAGCTGGGATATAGATGGATTTCGACGTAGCCGTCATCGGAGCCGGTCCGGCCGGCCTTCAGGCCGCCCTGCACGCCGCGCGCAAAAAGGTAAAGGTATGCGTTCTTGGCAAGGTCCAGAACAGCTCGCTGATAAAAGCGGAGATCGAGAACTATTTTGGTACCGAGCCAAGGAGCGGCAGGGAAATGCTGGACATTACCGCCAAGGCCGCCGAGGGCTTCGGCGCGGTGCTCATGGGGGAGGACCTCCTGAACATCGAAATGGAGGGCCAAGGGTTCAAGCTCAAGACCGAATCGCTCAAGGAGATCAGGGCCAAGGCGGTCATACTGGCTCCAGGCATATCCCGCAAGAAGCTCAACGTGGAGGGGGAGAAGGAATACCACGGGCTGGGCGTTTCCTACTGCGCCACCTGCGACTGCAACTTCTTCAAGAAGAAGACCGTGGCCGTTCTGGGCGATGCCAGCATGGCCGCCTCGGCAGCCCTGCTCCTGAGGGAGTACGCCTCCAAGGTGTACTGGGTGGCCAAGGATTTCAAGGCCTCTCAGGAGCTGATGCAAAAGGTGAAGGCGACGGACATAGAGACGGTCCAGGCATGGCCAACCAGCATACACGGCGACCAGGTCGTCCGCGGTATGACCCTCGACGACGGTCGCGAGCTTGTGCTGGATGGCGTGTTCATCGAGCTGGGGGCGAAAGGCGTGGCCGACCTGGCCATGGAGGTCAACATTTTCCCGGACGAGAACGGCTACATCGCTGTGGACCGGAACTGCGCCACCGATACCCCCGGCGTGTTCGCCTGCGGCGACGTGACCGGGCTGCCCTGGCAGCTGGCAAAGGCGGTCGGGGAAGGGTGCGTGGCCGGGCTGTCCGCCGCAAGTTACGTTCGCAAGGAGAAGGAGTGAACGCATGAGCATGGTGGAGGAGCTGGTCTCCGGGATACTGCGCAGCGAGGAAGGTTTCCGCGAGGCGCTCCGGCACATACTCGAGGAAGAGCTGAAGATATCCGTCCCCGAGTTCTGCGAGAGGACCGGCCTTTCACCCAGCACCATCTACAAGATACTCCAGGAGCAGCGCGAGCCGAACCTGCGGACCGTGAGGGCCGTCATCAAGGGCGTCAGGAAGCTGGACACGAATCCAGGCGGCGAGTTCATCGGGGTGATCGCCTCACGCCCGGTCCTGAACAAGATAGAGGAAAGGATGATGAGGATAGGCGAGCGCAACGTCAGGGTCAAGGAGTACCCGGCCAGCACAATGGAGGACGCCATCATCGCCGCGGTGAAGGCGGAGAGGGATGGCGCGCTAGCCTTGGTATGCGCGCCGATAGTCGCTCCCACCGTTGAACAGATCGTGAGGATCCCGGTATCCGTGGTGGTACCGAAGGACAGCATGGTGCGGGCGATCGAGATCGCCGCGTCCAAGGTGCTGTGATCACTCCGGTCGGACCATCATCTCCAACTTGGCCAGGATCTCCTTCCTGAGATTGGCGAACTCCATGGACGCCCTCTCCCTGGGGCGCTCCCATGGTATGTCGTATATCTCCGTTATGCTGCTCGGTCTTTCGCCCATCACCACGATGCGGTCTGCCAGGAACACTGCCTCGTCCACGGAATGGGTGATGAAGACCACTGTCTTCTTGGTCTCCTCCCATATCCGCAGAAGCTCCTTCTGCATCATGTTGCGCGTCTGGGCGTCCAACGCTCCGAACGGCTCGTCCATAAGCAGTATGTCAGGTTCATTGGCCAACGCTCTGGCTATCCCCACTCTCTGCTTCATCCCCCCTGACAGCTCATGAGGGTGGGCGTCCTCGAAGCCCTCCAGTCCGACCAGCTCTATGAGCTTCTGGGATGTCTCGTGCCTTGTCTTGACCGGTACCTTGCGCAGCTCCATTCCGAACTCGATGTTCTTCCTTACGCTCCTCCAGGGGAACAGGGCGAACTCCTGGAACACCATCCCGCGGTCCGATCCCGGACCCTTTATTATCTTGCCGTCAAGGGATATCTTCCCGCTGGTCTGCGTGTCCAAACCGGCGATTATCCTGAGTATGGTGGTCTTTCCACAGCCGGAAGGGCCAAGGATGCAAATGAACTCACCCTTTTTCACATCCAGGGTGAAATCCTCTATGGCCACCAGCTCCCCCTCTTCCAGTGGGAACGCCTTTCTCAGTTTTTCGATGGAAAGCATCATTTCAAACCCATCCTCTTCATCACCCTTCTTTCCACCCACCCGCTAAGCTCGGTGGTAGACAGCCCCAGGATGGAGAACACGATAAGTCCCGCGAAAACCTGGTCGAAACGGTTGACCTCGGTCTTGAACTGAACGTACTGTCCCACGCCCCCTCCGACCGCTCCCAGGAACTCCGCGGCCACAACGCACATCCAGCCTATGCCCAGTCCTATGCGGATACCGGTCATGATGTACGGCACCGTAGAGGGTATGATCACCTTGATGAACATGTCCCCTCTCTTCGCTCCCAGGGTCCGAGCGGCATCCATCAGTATGGGCTGGATGCTCCTCACACCGAAGATTATGTTGGACAGGAGCGGGAAGAACACGCCTATGAATATCACGATGATCGGGCCGACCTTGCCTCCCATGGCTATGAGCAGCAGTGGCGCCCATGCAATGGGGGCGATGGGGCGGAACACCTCCACCACCGGTTTGCTGAAGCTCTCCACCGTCTTGGAGAACCCCATCACAAGTCCCAAAGGCACAGCCAGCACGAACGCCAGCGCGAATCCCCAGGCGACGCGTATCGAACTGGTGACGACATTGTCCCACATGGTGCGGCCAGTGGTGATGTCCGGCCTGATGAAGGAGTCCAAGAGGGCCTCGAACACGATGTCAGGGGGTGGAAGGAATGGCGTGTCGATCAACAAGGACAATCCCCACCACACGCCGATGAACACTGACAGTGAAAATATCGTGATGATTATCGTCTTGACGAACTGGATCCTGCGGTCCGTCTTCAGACTGACATCGGATGGCCTGATGAACGTGATCAAACCCCTCTTTATCGTACCTATCGTGATCATGGCCATCCTTTCCTTCCCAATGTCATTGGATAAAGGTGAAAAAATTAAAAAGGTTTGGGGCGCGGGCCTCACAGCGCCTTGACGGTGAAACCGTTGGACGTGAAGAAGTCCAGGAACATCAGGTGCTGTATGGACGACACTCCTGGCGTGGCGATGACCTTCCCGTTGAAATCATCCAAGGTGGTTATGTCCTCACCGACGAATATGGCCGATCCAACCATGTTCACCTGGGCGATGACGGTTATGTCAACCCCGCCGTTCAGATGGTTCAGTATCGCCGGGGGGCTTCCCAGGTATCCGATGTCCACGTTCCCCGCGGCGAAGGCGTTCATGACCGCGCCGCCGTTGACGTACGGGCCGCCAACGGACGTCTCCGTTGCCACGCCATACACCTCGAAGAGGTCCTTCCCCTCTCCCCAAAGGGTGTCGTTGTTGGCGATCACCCTCGCGAACTGGTGAAGATCGCCTATGAGGTATCCCAGCTGTACCGGGTTCCCCGCGTTGAGAATGGTGCTGCTTGGTTCGATGTCCATGGCCTCTTCCAGCAGGGAGGAGTTGAAGTAGTTGCTCACAAAGTCCTCCACATCCGCGTATCCCTGGGTGCCCAGTGCGGACCCCTGGATCAGGTCCAGATCGATGTATTTCTGAGTTATTACCTCCATCCAATCCTCGAAGGACTCCGTGATGTTGTAAGTGAACACGATGTTGGAAACGGAGCTGTTAACGACCGCGGTGGAGCGCTGAGAGAACTCCGCTCCTATCTGCAGCAATTTGGTATAGTTATCTCCGTCCGGGTCAGCTATGGTGTCGACGATCCACTCTGTCGCCACCATGTGGGCCTTGAGCGTCCTGAGAGCGAGGTCCCGGTTGTTCTCAAGGAATCCATTATCCACCGCGACCACGCAGCATGGATGGTCCTCCCATATATCATCGGACCATTTGAATATGGTCGCTGAGCCACTGAGAACGGCATCCGAAGCGAACGGTTCCCACGTTATCGCACCATCTATCTGCCCCGCGATCAAAGCCTCCTTCTGAAGGTTGGGGCCGATAGGGGTCCAATATACTACCTTATCATCATCGCTCCCCCCCATCATGGTAGCCGCCAAGGCGCCCACTATGACTATGGCAACGAGAACGACCGCGATTATCACTAACTTTTTATCCACGGTGATTCCACCTTTGAACTAAAAATTGGGGCATATTATAAATTCTTTTTGTCCTATTAGGAAAATATTGTCCTATTTGTACAATCTACGTTGCATATTGCCCATCTGTACCCCGTTAAGTCGGCCCTCTGGAAAAAACAGTTACCACGGCCATTTCATGTTATTTTTTAAGGAAGCAAGTTTACGAATTCTTAATAACCCGATCATCTTATTGCGTTCACTGATATTATGTTCGAGCTTAACGTGGTAAGCAACACTCCCCTCACTCCCATAGAGGACCTCAAGGAGGCCTCTCTGGAGTTCCTCAAGCAGATCGGTTACATATCCAAGGGGTACGACCCCAAGACGGATGTGGACAATATCCAGGAGAGCATTCCCTACCGTCTCTTCACCGAATGCCTGCTCGGCAACCTGAACCGGGTATGGGCGGTGGAGGAGCTTTCCGCGTACCTGGGCACCACCAAGCCCACCGTCTACCGCCACCTCAACAAGCTCAAGGCCATCGATGTCCTGGAGGACGTGTCCATCGACATCGGAGGGCAGAGGAAGAAGGGTTACCGAATCCGGTACGGGGACCTGGGAAAGGCCTGGAGCTTCACCGAGGCGAACGTCGATCTGGCAATGCAGTCGTACCGCAAGACGGTGGAGCACCTGCAGGGTCTGGCCAAGGAGGTGTGAGCATGGACGAGAAGTACCCGACCAAGCTCACCAAGGGTTCCCGTTACCATCTGGTCATAGGGACCGGGGGAGGGTCCACCTTGGAGATGGAGGGTGAGTTCGTGGGATACCTGCAGTACGGTAGCGACATGGCGCTGACCATGCGCCTGGAATCCAGTGCCCTGAGGGTGGTGCCTTCGCGCTCGATAATCTATTTCGACATCCTCGATTCCAAGGAGGAGAAGGACGAGCGCCCCAAGGAGAGCGGGGTATACTTCGGTTGATCCATTCCGGGATTGGTAAAAGATGGACCGCCTTCAGGAATATCACCAGCATCTGATAGGGCTGCTTCTTTCCGGGGAGATAACAAACAAGGACGAGCTGCAGCGCAGGAAGGTGAAGCTCAGCGGCGTGTACGGTCTGCCCGGCGTGCCGAAGAACTCGGAGACCCTGGCGCTCGTGCCCGAGGAAAGGCTTCCCGAAGTGCTCGAGATACTGCGCCGGAAGCCGGTGCGCACCCTGAGCGGGGTGGCGGTGGTGGCCGTCATGACATCGCCTGCGCCATGCCCCCACGGCAAGTGCACCTACTGCCCCGGAGGGGTGGAGAACAACTCCCCCCAGTCCTACACCGGAAAGGAACCGGCGGCCAGGCGGGCCGCCGATAACGATTTCGATCCGTATCGCCAGGTCCGCTCGCGGATCGACCAGCTTTCAACGATAGGGCATCACACCGACAAGGTGGACCTGATCGTGATGGGGGGGACGTTCACCTCACGCCCCGAGGAATACCGGGAGTGGTTCGTAAATCGCTGCTTCGATGCCTTCAACGGCCGCGACTCGCTGAGCCTGGAGGCCGCGCACTCCCTCAACGAGGGCGCCGGACACAGAGTGATCGGGATGACCGTGGAGACCCGCCCAGACTCGTTCACCGGGGACGTGGCGAGCGAATGCATGCGCCTGGGGGCGACGCGGGTGGAGCTCGGCGTCCAGATACTGAACGACGCCATACTGGCCTCGGTCAACCGGGGGCACGGCGTCGCCGAGGTCGTTGAGGCCACCCGCACGGCCAAGGACCTGGGGCTCAAGGTCTGCTACCACGTCATGCCCGGGCTCCCCGGTTCCGACCCCGAGCAGGATATCGCATCCTTCAGGCAGTTGTTCGACGACCCCGATTTCCGCCCGGACATGATCAAGATCTATCCGACCCTGGTGGTCAAGGGCACCAAGCTCTATGAGGACTGGATGGCCGGTACGTATACGCCATACGGCACCGACGAGGCGGTGCGCGTGATAGCTGAGATGAAGAAGCTGGTACCCGAATACGTGCGCATACAGCGCATACAGAGGGACATACCAGTTCCGCTCATCGAGGCAGGGGTGGACAAGGGGCACCTGCGAGAGCTGGTGAAGGAGCTCCTCGCCCAACAGGGGGAGAGGTGCCACTGCATACGCTGCCGGGAGGTCGGCCTCCTGGGCATGAGGGACATTGACCCCGGCGAGCTCGCTCCGAAGGTGATTTCATACGAGGCCTCCGGAGGCCAGGAGGAGTTCATCTCCCTGGTCCTTGAGAACGATGCCCTGGCCGGCTATGCGCGTCTTCGGAAACCGAAGGGGGACACCGCACTGATCAGGGAGCTGAAGGTGTTCGGGCGCATGGCCCGCATAGGCGAAAGGGGCGGTGAGTGGCAGCACCTGGGGCTCGGCGGCAGGTTACTGGAGATGGCAGAGTCCTCGGCAAGGGAGGCCGGGTATTCTTCGATCAAGGTCACCAGCGGCGTGGGGGTCCGCGGTTATTACGCGTCGAGGGGCTATGAAAGGCAACTGCCTTACATGGGCAGATCCCTTGCCAGCGACAATGATTAATCCCCGACGGCCAATATCCCCCCGGGGATGCGTATGGTATGCACGTTCTGCGGCGCCGCTTCGCCTGAAGGGGCCATGATATGCTCGGCTTGCTTTGAGAAGGTCAGAGGGGAACTGTTCCTGAGGGACCGGTCGGCGGACCCCAGGTCCGACCGGCGTTCCCTAGGTTCCAGGAGCGCCTGTCTGCGGCTAGGCCCCAGCCCGCAGGGGGAAGTGCTGCTTCGAAAGGGCAGCGACCCATATCTTCTGGTGGAGAGGACGCTGCGGTCCGAGGACCGCTCTCATCTGCCGACAGTGCTCGACCAGTACCTGGCTGGAATGGGGATCGGGCTTCATCTCATGGGGGACGAGCGGCTGCCGCTACGCCCCAAGGTCAGGGACCTTCTGGACATCCCGGAGGGCATGGACCTCGAGGGGGACCGGTGGGGGAGGGCGCTCCTGCGCCTGGGTAACGTTCTGGCGCTGAGCGCCAGGGACATGTCGAGGCTTCCCCTGGGCGACGAGCTCAGGGCGGAGGCTTTCCGGGAAAGGGCCGCGAGGGCTTTGGCCCTTTATCGCCGGGCGTCGGCGGTGCCGGAACTGGAAAGCATGGCAAAGGCCAACACGGCCGTGCTCAGATACTGGGGAGGAGACCGGGAGGCCGCGCTGGAAGAGCTCAAGGCGCTCGCGGTGGACGATGGCATCCGCCTGCAGCTGGCGAAGGTGCACTGGGATTCGGGAAGGGAGGACGAGGCCGCCGAGGCGGTGGCCACGACCGATGACGTTCAGGGCTCCGTACTTCGACTGAGGAGGGGATGCCAGTGACCGACCTCGCAGAGAAGCTGGACCAGAACGAGAAGCAGCGGTTGATCGAGGCGGTGCGCAATCTGGGCGTTCAGCAGTATCGCGACCTTATGATATCTCTCATGGGCGGCATGGGCGTACGCGTCCAGTCGGCAAGGGAGCAGCAGAACGCCCTCATCATACACGGGCAGGGCGAGGTCCCGTACCTCGTGCTAGCCTCCCGCACCGGGTTCGCCGACCCCGAGCTGGTGGCGCGCTCCCTCGTAGAGGACGCCAAGACCGACGGGCGGGTCCCTGTTTTCATGTCCATGCAGGACCTGGACCCCGGAACCCTGAACCTCTTGGAGAACGAGGAGGTGTCCTTCGCGGATACGGACCGGTTCCTCTCCCTTCTCCAGAAGTACGGCCTGGACGAGCAGCTCCTGGCCGAGGAGGACATCAAGGTCCTGGAGGACCGCGGGGAGCCGTGCCTACCGTCCGTCTGCAAGCTCGAAGAGCTATTGGACGAGGCCGGGATGAGGAGGAAGAAGGGCGACCGCTCCGGGGCCGTACAGGTACTGGACCAGGCACTGCAGATCAAACCCATGAACGACTCGATATGGCTGAGGAAGGCGAACTACCTGCTGGAGATGGGTAGGGCCGGCGACGCTTTGGTCGCCGCCAACAAGGCGGCGGAGCTACGGCCCGGGGACGCGGGAACCTGGTTCACCATCGCCCTCATTCAGGGCCAGCTTGGGGACCGGGAAAGGGAGCTTTCCGCCTACGACAACGTTCTGCGGATCAGCCCGGGGCACGCCCCCGCGCTGCTAAACAAGGGGGCGACGCTATATGACATGGGCCGCCTCGAATGGGCCCTCAAGGTGTTCAATGACATGGTGCACCGCTATCCCCACGAGCCCCGGGGCTGGAACAACCGGGGTCTCGCCCTCAAGGGCATGGGCAAGCTCCTGGAGGCCCAAGCGTCCTTCGAAAAGGCCAGCGCACTGGACCCGGATTTCGAGGACCCGCTTATCAACATCGCCCGCCTGCGGGAGGAGAAGGGCGACATGCCGGGGGCGGTGGAGGGCTGGAAGGACGTTCTGCGGCTCGTGGACTCCAGGGCGGACATCTGGGCCCATCTGGGGACCTGCCTCAGGGCCACGGGCAAGAACGAGGACGCTCTGACGGCCTTCGACCGGGCCCTCCGGTTGGAACCGTCGCTACATCACGTGCGGCGGGAGAGGGACGAGCTGGCCTCGCAGATGCCGAAAGAAGGACCGGAGACAGTGCCCGTTGATGACCGGGCATTTACCGAAGACGTCATCCCAGATGACGCGGGGCCGCCAGTTCCGCCCGGGGACGAGGACGCTCTGGAAGGGCCGTCGGAAAGCCCCCCGGACCGGTCACCGGATGGCAGCGTGGCCCTGGAGCAGGTCTCAGCGCAGGTCCCTGCCGAGCGGCCAGGGCAGGTGTCCGTGCAGGCCACCGATGCGGAGAGGTCCGTGGTCCAAGTGCCGGAGCGGAATCCCCTGGTCGAGCTGCCATCGGACACGGCGCTGCTACCCAAGGAGGAGCCGGGAAAGCTGGAGGAAGCTCCCGATACCGTTCTTCCCGCGCAGTTCCAGAGCGGACCTCTGGCCATCGAGGAAACGGCCGACACCGGCCTGGTGCTCAAGGGGCCGAGCGAGGACAAGGAGGCGCGCGAAAAGGGCGCGGGGGTGCAGGAGAGCGCTCCCAATACCATGCCCGAGTGGCCCTACAGGGTCTCCCTGCCCCCTCTCCCCACAGACCGGGACGATCTGTTGGAGCAGGAAGCGTACCTCCTGCTGGCTGGAAAGGAGTACGAGAAGGCCCTCCGCGTATGCGATATGGCATTGGGCGAGGGCAACGACCTTGACCTGCTCAGGACCAAGGCCCTCGCCCTGCTGGCCCTTGATCGCGGCGAGGAGGCCGCCGAGGCGCTGAAGGAAGTGGTCCGGCAGGCCCCTGACGACGCCCGCAGCACACTGGACCTGGAGGCGCTGTTCCACCGCTACGGGGGAGAGGGCGGAGAGCTGTTGCGATCACTGGATTGCCAGGAGTCCCGCGCCCGCCATGCCCTGGACCTGCTGGAACGGCAGATGTACAGCGAGCTGGTGCGCATGGACGCGGGGGACGGAGGGCTGCTGGTCAAGCTGTCCAGGTCCCTGGCCCTGGTCCGTCTGGGACGCTACCGGGACGCCTCCAAGCTTCTGAAGGCGTTGATATCCGAGTTCCCCGCCTATCCCGAGGGATTGAACGACCTGGGCGTGTGCATGCGCTTCATGGGGGAATACGACTACGACCAGGCCATGCACCTGATGAAGCTGGCCTTGGAGGTGGACCCCCATCACTCGGACGCCATGAACAACATCGGCTGCACACTGTTCGCCGCCGGGAGGTACGAGGACTCGCTGGAGGCGCTCAAGGCCGCCGTGGAGGAGGACCGCCGTCCGGAGTACCTTCTGAACCTGAGCAACGCGCAGATGGCCCTCGGGGACACCGATTCGGCCAAGATGAGCCTGACCTCCGCGCTCAAGATGGAGGAGAGCGCCGATGTGCTGTACATGCTGGCCGTCATAGCGGAAGGGGAGAAGGACCATAAATGGGCGCTGAGCCTGTACCAGGATGCCCTGAAAAAGTGCCCGGGCTTCCGAGAGGCGCAGGCGGGTGCCGACCGCATGAAGGTGCTGGCCAAGAATTGAGGCCCGCATTCCCCAATCCATCGGAACGGACCGATGCTGGAAGAACGGGGGTGTGGGTCTAACGGGAGATGCTCATTACCACGACGTCACGAACGTCCTTCATCTCGCTGAACGGGAGCACCAGGCGGCCATGGCTGTCGGTGCGGAACAGGCGGCTGTCTATCTCCTCCGCCGGGACCACCAGCACGTGGTTGATCTCTCCGGTGACGGTATCCACCACGAAATTGTCTATCATGCCCAATATCTGACCGTCGTTGGTCATGACAGTCTTCCCCTTCAACTCAGTTATGAACTTCCTCATTTGCGCACCCCAAACGGTTGGCCCGATCTACTATCGCATGAGATTGAGCCTATTTATAGATTTATAGAATGCATGTCTGGGCACATCAGAAGACGGCGAAGTAGCGGCATCTGCAGTATCCCTTGACCGCGTCCACCTCGGTGGTGCAATCCCGGCAGGGAATGGGCATGGTCTCCATGGCCTCCTCTATCCTGAACCTCTTCCCGGCCATCTCGCGGCACGCCGGGCAGGCGTCCTCGGCGCACTCTATCTCCACCTTTTCGAAACCGAGGTCCTTGAACGATTTCAGGTTGTACCGGGCGATGATCTGCTGTATGGTGAACAGGTCCTCCTTCTGACCCACCTTCGCCAGCAGGTCGACGATGCCCTGGTACATCTTGAGCTTGAGGTCAGGGTGCTCGGTCTTGATGATGTTGTCCTTGAGGATCTCCAACGCGGCCATCCACTCCGGGGGCTCCTTGCCAGTGGAAATGGTCATCTGTTTCATCCGCATCTTCAGGTCCATCTCCCCCATGTAGAACTGGGAGAGGGTGCGCAGGCTTTCCTCCCTCTGGTCGAACTGCTCGGCCTTCTTCACCGGAGCCTTGCCGGCCGGCCTGGCCTTCGCATCCTTCTTAGCTTCCACCTTCTTGACCTCTCCCTTGGGCTTCAAAACCTTGACCATCATCTCACCTACCTGAATATGCCCAGGTCGTCGATACCGCCCCGGGCCTTGTGCAAGTTCTTGCTAACTGTCTCGTAATGCTTCGCCGATTCCTTGTCCACGGACGGCCGCGCGGTCCTGAAGGCCGCCTCGAAATGCCTCATCTCCACGGCAGAGGAATCGCGGTCCTCCCGCAGCGCGGCGATACCGGCCTCCTGGCACAGGTTCTCCAGGTCGGCGCCCACGAATCCCTCCGTCCTCGAAACGAGATCATCGATGTTCACGCCGTTCAGGGGCATCACCCTGGTGTGCACCTGCAGTATGGCCCGCCTGGCCAGAGCGTCGGGCATCGGAACGAAGATCAGGCGGTCGAAGCGCCCGGGGCGCATCAAGGCCTGGTCGATTATGTCCGGCCGGTTGGTGGCGGCGATGACCGTCACGCCCTCCCTGGTGGTAAGGCCGTCCAGGGACGTGAGCAGCTGGTTTACCAGCGTGTCGTATCCCTTGGACCCCTCGTACACCCCCCGGCGGGGGGCTATGGCATCGATCTCGTCCAGGAACACGATGGACGGGGCAACCTGCTTTGCCTTTTTAAATATCTCACGCAGGGCCCGTTCGCTCTCCCCGTACCACTTGGACATGATCTCCGGGCCCTTAACGCTTATGAAGTTGGCGTTCGACTCGTTGGCGATGGCCTTTGCCAGCAGCGTCTTGCCCGTCCCCGGCGGTCCGTACAGAAGCACCCCCCGGGACGGCCTGATGCCCATCCTCTTGAACGCCTCCGGGTTCTCCATCGGCATCTCGACCACCTCTTTGAGCTGTCTCTTCACGTCCTCCAGGCCGCCCACGTCGCCCCAGCCAACGTTGGACACCTCCACCATGACCTCTCGCATGGCCGACGGCTCTATCTCTTTCAGGGCGGAGTCGAAGTCCTCCGGGGTGACCTTCATCTGGGCCAGGACCTCCTGGGGTATGGCGCTGTCCAGGTTCATGTTGGGAACGAACCTTCCCAGGCATTTCATGGCCGCCTCTCTCGCCAAGGCCGAAAGGTCGGCCCCGGCGAAACCGTGGGTGACATGGGCGTACTGGTCCAGGCTCACGCCCTCGTCCAAAGGCATGCCGCGGGTGTGGATCTGCAATATCTCCTTCCTGCCCTGGAACGATGGCACGCCGACCTCTATCTCCCTGTCGAACCGCCCCGGGCGGCGAAGGGCGGGGTCCAGGGCGTCCTGGCGGTTGGTCGCCCCGATCACGATCACCTGTCCCCGCTCGGACATCCCGTCCATCAGGGTCAGCAGCTGGGCGACCACCCTGCGCTCCGCCTCGTGTATGGAATCATCCCTTTTCGGGGCGATGGAATCTATCTCGTCTATGAAAATGATGGAGGGCGCGTTCTTGGCCGCCTCGTCGAACTTCTCCCGCAGGTTCTCTTCGCTGCCCCCGTACCACTTGGACATTATCTCCGGACCGAGTATGGAGTAGAACGAGGCCCCGGATTCATTGGCCACGGCCTTTGCCAGCAGCGTCTTGCCCGTTCCCGGCGGTCCGTACAGAAGCACTCCCTTGGGGGCGTCGATCCCCAGCCGGTCGAACAGCTCCGGGTGCTTGAGCGGTAGCTCGATCATCTCCCTTATACGCTGCAGCACCATGTCCAGACCGCCGATGTCGTCGTAGGTCACCGAGGGCACGAAAGTGTCCTTCTCCTCCGAGGCCTCCGACCGCACCACCATCTCGGTGTGCTCGGCTACGGTCACCACCCCGCTGGGCACGGTCGCCGCCACCATGTAGGGGGCGGGACTGATGCCCCATGCCATGTTCGGTATCATGATCTCGTCGCCCTTGACCAGGGGCCGCCCGAGCAGTCCCTTGCGGACCAGCTCGTCGGTTCCCGCTCCAAAGCTGACGTTGTTCACGCGCTTCTTCTGTGAGATCGCGGGTGCCAGCACGACCTTGCTTGCCAGCTGGGGGTCCGCCCTGGTGACGGTGACCCTTTCGCCGATGGACACCCCGGCGTTGGAGCGCAGCACCCCGTCGATGCGAACGATAGCCTTTCCCTCGTCCTCCTGCTGGGCCCGGAAGACCTTGGCCACGGTCATCCTCTTACCGGTGATCTCCACGATCTGGCCGACGTCGACGCCGAGCTCCTTTCGGGTCTTCATGTCAAGCCGGGCGCGGCCCAGTCCCACCTCGATCTGGGATTGGGCCTTGGCCACGCGGAGAAGGACTGACTCTGCCATTTCTATCAGGGTCGAATCCGTTCTCTGGATATTAAGTTTGCATTGCAGCGGCGAAAGGAATAATAGCGCACGGTCACTTCCCCTGCCCATGGAGTTCTCAGCCGAGTGCGCTCCCTGCCTTCTGCGCCGCATACTGTTCCAGACCAGACTGGTCGACCCTTCCAAGGAGGAAGAGGTCATGTCCTCCTGCCTCCGCATGGTGGCGGAGGAATGGCAAAAGGGCATCAACTCGGCCGCCCTGTCCACCAAGGTGCACCGTCTTTCGTACGAGCTGCTGGGGGTGGCCGATCCCTATGCTGAACTGAAGGCGGAGGCGAACCGGGTGGCGTTATCCCTGCTGCCCCGGGCCGAAGAGCTGGTGGAAGGCTCCGAGGACCGGTTGAGGACCGCCTGCCTGGTGGCCATCGCCGGAAACGTGATGGACTTCGGCATCGGCGGGTTCGAGCGCCCGGATGAACTGAGGCACACCTTCGAGTCCCTGGTGTCCCAGGGCCCGGAACCCAACGACGTGGAGCGGCTGCGGGAGATGCTTCTTGGCGCCAAGGAGGTCGTGTACCTGTTCGACAACAGCGGCGAGATCGTTCTGGACCTGCCCCTGCTCCGCGAGCTCAAGGGCATGGGCCTGAAGGTGACCGGGGTGGTGAAGGGCGAGCCGATAATCACCGATGCCACCTGGAACGACCTTTCCGTGTCCGGGGCGGACAAGGTGTTGGACGTCTGCCTGACCACTGGCATGTTCGCCATCGGTCTGGACATGGAACGGGCATCCGGCGAGCTGAAGGACGCGTTCGACAGGGCCGACCTGGTCGTGGCCAAGGGGATGGCAAACTTCGAGGCGCTATCCGATACGGGGGTGAGGCCTATAGCCCATCTCCTGCGCAGCAAATGCATTCCGGTGTCGAAGGCCATAGGGGCCGAGAAGGACCGCAACGTGATCAAGGTGTTCGAATGAGGTATCTGGCATGTCCAGGGTGAAGCAGGCGGTGGTGCTGGCCGGGGGAGAGGGCACCAGGCTCAGGCCGCTGACGTCCACCAGGCCTAAACCGTTGCTGCCGGTGCTGGGAGTACCGTGCATCGAGTACGTGATCAGGTCCCTGGCGGAGGCCGGCGTGGAACAGGTGTTCCTGGCCTGCGGCTATCGTTCCGAGGACATACGGAGCGCACTGGGGGGAGGCGAACGCTTCGGCGTGGATATAGAGCTGGCGTTCGAGAGGGAGCCGATGGGGACCGCCGGCGCGGTGAAGCTGCTGGAGGGCCGGATGGACAGCACGTTCGTCGTAGGCAGCGGGGACACCCTGACCGATGCCGACCTTGGCGATCTCATCGATTTCCACGTTCGCAAAGGGGCGGAGGCCACCATGGGGCTGACCGAGGTGGAGCTCCCGGAGCAGTTCGGCATCGTGGGCGTTTCCCCGGACGGAAGGATAGAGAGGTTCAAGGAGAAGCCCCGCACCGAGGAGGTGTTCTCCCGGGTGATAAACGCCGGGACCTACGTTCTAGAGCCGGAGGTGCTCGGGATGATACCGGCGGGAACGAAGTACGATTTCTCCAAGGACCTGTACATGGACATGCTGGAGAAGGGCCGGGGGCTGTTCGCGACCCCCTTGAAGGGGTATTGGAAGGACATAGGGCGCCCCTCCGACCTTTACCTGGCCAATATGGAGATGGCTTCCCGGCGCCCCTTGACGGAGGTGCCTGCCGGGGTCAGGGCGCTCGGCAGCTGCTTCTTCGGACGGAACGTCACCGCCACATCGGCCAGGATCGTCGACAGCGTCATCGGGGCCGGCTGCGACATAGAGGGCGCGGTGGAGCGCTGTCTTCTGCTGGACCGGGTGACGCTCGGCAAGGGGGCCTCACTGCGCGATTGCGTCATCGGGGAGGGTTGCCGGGTCGGGGCCGGAGCTTCTTTGAAGGATTGCGTGCTGGGTGACGGGGCGGAGGTCCCTCCGGGAACGGTACTGGTCGGAACCAACGTGGAGGCGGGGCCTCCATCTGAGATAAATATCCGGAAGGGATAGTGGGCGAGCATGTCCGAGGCCCCCCGCCACACCCAGGCACTGCTCCTATTGGCAGGTATGATATGGGGCACGTCCTTCGTGGCCGGAAAGCTGGGCGTGGAGGGCACCGACCCCTACCTCTTCAGCGCCATGAGGTCCGTCATCTCGGCCGTTTCCGTGCTTCCCCTGTTCTATTACTTCAAGGTCGACCTCTCCATATTGAAGAGCAAGGCGGTTTGGGCCATAGCCTTCCTGAACGCCCTGGGGCTGTTGCTGCAGAACGTCGGGCTCACCTACACGACGGCCAGCAACACGGTGCTTCTGGTGGACATAAACGTGGTGATCGTGGCCGTGCTTGCCGCGCTGATACTCAAGGAGCGGCTGAACCGAAGGATAGTCGCCGGGCTGGTCCTGGGGATGGCTGGCGTGGCGCTGATCGCCACCAAGGGGAACCCGTCCAACCTGGGCGGGGGCAGCCTCATCGGAGACCTGCTGGTGTTCGGTGCCGGGGTGGCCTGGGCCCTGTACATAGTTTTCACCACGAGAGAGCTGAAGAAGGGCTATGAGCTGGTGCAGTTCACCTCGGCGATGATACTGCTGACCGCGGTGTTCGTGGTGCCGATAGGTCTGTTCATGACCGCCGATCACTCCGTGGGAGCTGGCGGCGTATCGCTTGCGCTGTACTCCGGGATATTCTGCACCACCGTGGCCTTCCTGCTGTACAATGTCGGATTGAAGTCCCTGGGGGCCACCACGACCTCCATAATCCTTCTGGTGGAGATGGTGTTCGGGCTTCTGTTCTCCTTCCTGCTGCTGGGGGAGAGGCCGGACACACCCACCATTGTGGGAGGCTCGCTGATACTGCTGGCTATCGTGGTGATATCCTTCAAGGGGCTGGAGAGGTACCGTCTGCGGCGCCGTTCCTAGGAGAAATCCAGCAACCTCTTGGCCTCATCCATGCGGTCCACGGTAATGGCCACTTCCTCCAGGGGGGTCATGGGGCCTAGCATGAACAGGGAATTGATGTTCACCCCTCCCCTGGCAAGCTTCTTTGTGAGCTTGGCCAGCTCTCCAGGCTTGTCGGCCATGGAGATCACGATGACCTCATGCTCCGCGAACTCCAGCTGCGCCCCCTTCAAGGCACTGCGGGCGCTGTTGTCGTCGTCAGTGATTATGTGCACCCTGGGCTTCCCCCCGCCCACGTCCGTGGCTATCCCGCGGATGTTGACGGCGTTCCTGGCCAAGGCCTCCGCCACCCGGGATACCTCCCCCGGGCGGTCCTGCACGTACACATCGAACTGCTTGTAGGACATCCATTTCAAATTGATGGTGCGGGCAGTTAATACTTTGTAAGAAAACATCGGAGGATTAGATTTATAGCTCGACCCCATACGTATCGGCATGTCCCAGGGCCTCAGGCCATTCGCCGTTACGGTGAATTGGAACCGGGCGAACGACACATTGGAATGCGTCGATTCGCTCCTTCAGGGGAATCCCGGGACCGAGGTCGTGGTGGTGGACAACGGCTCCCAGGACCGCTCGGTCCCCCTCATCCGGGAAAGGTACCCCGGCCTGGAGATACTGGAGAACCCTGAGAACATGGGGTACGCGATGGGGGCCAACCAGGGCGTGAGGCGCGCCCTGGAGCTCGGGGCCACGCACGTGCTGCTCATCAACAACGACGCGGTGGCCGGCAAGGGGATGGTCGACACTGTCCTGGAGGCCATGTCCAGGCATCCCTCGGCAGGGGTCGCCGGCCCAAAGATATTCTACTTCGGCACGGACATAATGTGGTTCAACGGGGGCCATTTCAACGACCTGCTGGGGCTGTCCACGCATCCGCTGATGGACCGCCAGGACGACGGCGGGGACCAGGACCGCAAGGTCGGCTTCATAACCGGCTGCGCCATGATGGTCAAGGCCGAGGTGTTCAGGGACATCGGGTTCTTCGACGAGGACTTCGAGATATACGCCGAGGACCTGGACTTCTGTCTGAGGGCCAAGGAGATGGGCTACGGCGTGTGGCTGGTGCCCAGGGCGGTGGCGGGGCACAAGGTGTCCCTGTCCACCGGCGTGGCCGGCTCCAATCTGATGACGCCCTACCGCTCCTATTACTATGCCAGGAACATGCTGATCATGGTGCGCAAGAGGATGAAGGGCGCGCGCTTCGTCACCGGCTTCATGGGGCAGACGTTCATACTTCTTCCTTACTACTTCATGCTGATGGGAGTGCAGAGGACCCGTGGTTCCTTCCGTCAGTACCTGAAGGGTTACTTCCACGCCTTGGAGGGAATGATTAAGGGGAGGTATTGAGGGTGTGGCGGGACATACTCGGCGGCATCAGGCGCTTCTTGGCCCCCTCTCCCAGGGTCTTCCATTTCCTGCTCATCGGTCTCTTGGTCCGAATGCTGCTGGCCCCCTGGACCTCCTACCCTTACGACGCGTATCCGTTCTACGGTGCGGTGGTGGGCTCGCTGGCCGGCACCGGCCCCTACGGGAACGTGCTGTTCACATACCCTCCTCTTTTCTCGGCCATATCCTATCCTTCCTTCTGGACGATAGCGCAGTTCATGGACCCGGCCTCCTTCGGCACCTTCGTCCCTTCCATGATAGATATCTCCAGGGCAACTGGCATGACCGTGCCTTTCATCACATCCCCTGTCTTCAACACGGTTCTCAAGCTGCCCCTATTGATCGGGGACGCCCTGGTCGGTCTTACCATATACAGGAGCGTGAACGGTCGTCTTGGGGGAGCCTCGGCGGAAAAGGCCTTCCTGGTGTGGTTCCTCAATCCACTGGTGATATTCGTCAGCTCCGTGCACGGTCAGTTCGACGTGCTGGCCGCCTACTGCGCCCTGGTGGGCGTTCTCAGCTTCGGGGACCGGAGGTTCCTTATGAGCGGGGCGGTGCTGGGCCTTGGCGTTCTGCTCAAGCTGTTCCCCGCCTACCTGGTGATAAGCCTGGGCCTGGTCCTGCTCGTTCCAATCGCGAAAGGGCTGAGGGAGGGGCGGAAGGCCGGGTCCCTGCGGCCTCTGGCGTCCTTCTTGGCGGGAGGTGCCATGAGCCTGCTGACAGTGCTCCCTTTCCTGATCAGCTCCAGCTCGTTCCTGGAATACATATTGAGAAGGGGAACATATTCCTCCGTGGGCGGGATGAACATTTGGTTCATCTCCCCTCTTCTGAGCAAGATCGGCGGCGAAGGTGGCTCAGGCGGAGGCGCCATCCCGTTCGGCACGGCGCTCCTGGTGCTGGGCTTCGCACTTACCATCGCCGTCACCCTGCTGGTCATGCGCAAGCATCTGGTCAAGGAGCGCCTGCTCGCCTGCTCGGCGGCGGTGCTCCTGGTCGTGCTTCTGACACAATCCGTCACCAACCCTCAACACCTGATCTGGCTGTTCCCCTTCCTGGTTCTGATGTCCTGCGAATCGCCCCGCATGCTCACCAAGGTGTACGCGCTCACCGTGCTCGGCCTGCTGTACCTTCTCTGCCTGCAGTCAGGCTTCATGTTCCTGTACCCGCTGGCCGAGTACGTGGGATGGCCATCGGTATCCTTCCTGAACCAGGGCGTGGAGGCCTTCTTCATCGGCACCGGGCTGCAGAGGGCGGCCCTGCTCAGTCTGCTGGGCGCCGGGGGGTTCCTGACGCTGCTGTCGGTGCTGCTCCCCTCCCGCTTGGATTACATCGAGGTCGCCGCCCGTAGGATATTCGGAAGGGGTGATGGCGATTAGGGCCGAGGTCGTCTTGACGGCGTTCGTGGCGGCGATGCTCCTATCATCCGCCCTCATGATGTACGGGGGTAATCAGGGCGAGCCAGTGCTGGAGGTCCAGCTTGTTGACGGCACGGTGACGGTGGACTATCGCTTCCCGGCTTCCGTTCACGGTTATCCGGCCACCGTGGTGTCGGTGCCTCTGGAGTTCCATAGACAGTATGACGTGGCAGTGCTTATAACGGAGGCGGCGAGCGAACTGGACAGCGCCCCAGCCAACGTCCAGGGCCTCGTTGACCACATGGGGGCCGAGCTGGAGAACATAGGGTCGCCGATAACAGTGTCTGCCGTCTCGGAGGCCTCCCTGGCGACCTTCCTGGGCCAGGGAAACGGTACCCTGATGGTCGCTGGCGCGCTGTCCCCCGCCCTGTCCTTGACCGTGTGGGAATGGGTGAGGGCGGGAGGCGTTTTGGTGACCATCGGTCCTGGGCCCCTGTCCTCCTGGCCATCTGACCTGGAAGGCTTGGCGTTCGCCCCCTTCGTTCCCGCCGCCGCAGAGGGCCCCGCCCTGATGATGGGGCTGCGCACGACCTATCCCTCATACGGCGTTTCGATCGAGGACGTGCTGGCCCTTTCCGGACATGTTCTCGGGGCGGTGTCCCAGGACGGCCTGTTCACCGCCATGGCCGCCATACCGGTGGGATCGGGAAGGGTGTTGGCCATGGGAGGGCCGATCGAATCCCCGTTCATGGCCAGCATGGAGGACGTTTACGCCTGGGACCTGGCCAGGTGCCTGACGCTGGACATTCCATGGGTCTCCGGCCCCGTTTCCTGCCAGAGGGTGGAGGTTCCCTCAGAGGGGCTGATTGGAACGCTCGTGCTCGACGATACGGGATCGGCGATGGCCATAGCCGCATACAACCTGAACGACTGGAACTCCCTGTTCAAGGTGGTACTTGTCCGCTGATCACTTCTCCGGGATCACGCTGCTCACGGTGTTCCACAGGTAGGCGATGCCGAAGCCGATGAACAAGGGCCAGGTCTGTATCGTGTAGCTGGTGGAGAACAGCATGTAGAAGAAGAAGATGCTTATCAGGAATCCGCTGAACCCGGTGAAGACCATCTTCATACCGGTGATCAGGCGGTCCCTCTTTCCATGTGTGAAAACGTACTTGTTAGCCACCACCAGGTAGGCCAAGGCAAGTACGAACGCCAATATGGTGGAGTTCACCAGGTGGTCATCGTAGGCCACGTTCAGGGAGCCCATCAGCGCGAAGGTGAATGTCAGGCCCAGGGCCAGGGCGGAAACGTACCTTCCCAAGACGTTTATGAAAAGGAACTTGACCCCCAGTGCCGCGGCCTTTCCGGCCAACCCGCACTGCCTCAATATGGACAGTATGACCCTGGAGGAAAGCTTGGACTGCCCGCTGCGCCTGGAACTGAAATGGAACTCCAGCTCTCTGACGACGGTCTCCCGGGGCATGAACTTCAGAATGTCGAACAGCACCTTGAAACCGGCCCTCTCGAACTTACCCCCGCACCTGGAGATGACATCCTGGCACTGTGCCGTGCGCCCCCCGAAGAAGCCGCTCATGGTGTCCTCCGCGGTCGGCCGGCGCATGACGTAAAGGTAGGACTTGGCCAAAGCGTTGGCCCCCCAGGAGGCCAGCATCCTGCTGGAGCTCAGGCTGTTCTTGTCCTCTCTCTTGCCCACCACCATGTCCGCTCCCTGGGCAAGAAGGTCATACAGTCCCCCAACGGATTCGGGCGGATGCTGGAAATCGGCGTCCATGACCACGAACAGCTCGGTACGGGTCTCCACGATACCTTCCATTATGCTGGCTGTCAGACCTCGGTCGTCTGGATCGCGGTTCAGCAGCCTCGTCCTGGGATGATCGGCGGCGAAGGCGCGTACAAGATCGGGCGTGCCGTCCAAGGAGTTGTCGTCGGCCACGATGATCGACACCCCGGGATAAAGGGAATCAAGGGTCTCCAGCATGGACTGGATGTTCCCCTCCTCTTTGTAAGTGGGGAGAATAACCGTAAGGTCATCGTAGGTCTTCTGCGTCATCCCGATCCTGATGTCAAGAATTTTTGAGCGTATTTATAGATTGTCAGTCTAGAATATATACGGGGTATTTGCGCCCCTCTTACAATATTTATCCTCGGTCCCCTTTCTACCGTCAATGCTGACCATATCCGCCGGGGTGTGCGCCTACAACGAGGAGAGGAACATAGTGAAGTGCCTCCGCTCCCTCAGCTCCCAGAAGCTGGTCGGCAAGGAGCTTGTCGAGATGCTGGTGGTATCCAGCGGCAGCACCGACCGCACCGAAGAACTCGTACTGGAATACGCCAGGGACGTTGACGACAGGGTTCGGTTGATAAGGCAGGAGAAGAGGGAGGGCAAGAACTCCGCGGTCAACGCCTTCATCGAGGCGGCCAAGGGAAACGTCCTTTTCCTGGCCAACGCCGACAACGTCATGAGGGAGGACACCTTCGATCTGATGGCCGAGCACTTCCTGGAACCTTCGACGGGCATGGTCGGCGGGCACCCCGTGCCGGTGAACGACCGGAACACGTTCATGGGCTTCGCCGTGCACATGCTATGGGACATGCATCACCGCCTGTCTCTGATACACCCCAAGGTGGGGGAGATCGTGGCCTTCCGCAACACAGGGCTTCGCATCCCTGTCGGCATGGGCAGCGACGAGGACCTGATCCGCAGGGATATGGAGAAGCGCGGTCTCAAGGTAAAGTACGAACCGTCGGCCATAATATACAATCGCGGACCGACCACCGTGGAGGACTTCTTCGAACAGCGCACCCGGGTGAACATCGGGGAGCGTTACATGAAGCGGTGGTTCGATTACGACATACCTACGTGGGACAGGAGGTTCCTGATCAACGCCTATCTCAGCTTTCTGAAGGACAACACCCGCCACCCTCTGAAGATGGCCTGGGCCATGTCCCTGGAGGCCTTCGCCAGGGTGTATGCGTCCCTCCACGTCAGGCTGGACAAGGGGGACCGGGCAATATGGCAGATGGTGCGCAGCACCAAGGACGTGCAAGAGGGAAAGTAAAAAAGGAAGAGGTTTGGGAAAGGCGTCTCACCTCTTCCTGAAGGCCATTACGCCAGCCAACGCCACCAGGGCCACGGCGCCGATCATGATCGCCACGCCCATCGGGGAGAACAGCTCGGCAAGGGGGTCCACGCTTTCAACGGTCACGGACCCCAGGAAGCTGGCCGGCAGGTAAAGGAGCAGTTGCTGGACCTCTCCGTCATCGATCACGGTGTAGCAGGCGTCCTCGGGCTGACCATACATGAGCTCAAGGGGATCCTCGGAACAACGCATGTCCTGGTCGTTGAGGCGCACCCTGAGGCGGTCCTGGGACATGTCCATCGTCCCCATTTCGGTATGCACAAGCATCAAGGCGCCCTGGGCGTTCTCGCCCTGGGCGGTCAGCTCGAAGCTGTTCCTCACGATGTTCCGGACCTGCACGTTCAGCTCCTGGCGGTAGGACACGGTGTCGTAGATCCCGCCATCATCGCCCGCCAGCAGGGTCACCTCGGCGGCGACCCTCCCTTCCTGTATGGCCTGCATAAGGGCCATCTCCATCCACTGGTGGCGATGGGCCACCTGCGGCAGGAAGCGCACCATTAGGTGCTCCGTGACATTGCATTCTATGACCGTTCCGTTCTCCGACACCTCGAAGGGATCGTCTGAGGCGATGACGCCTCCGGAGACGCCGTCGGAGACGATCAGCTGGTAGGTCAGGTTGTTGGATTCGTTCAGCACCTTGTTCTCGGTGACCACCATGTCACCGGAGAGGGCCAAGGTCACGTTGGCGGCCTCCTCCACGAACAGGTGGTACATTCCGGTGGGGTTGTCGTGTATGACCGCGATGGTGCCGCCCTCGATCAGCTTGGCGATGGAGCCGTGCACGTCGATGTCCGCGGGGATGAAGCCCTCCACGGAAATGCTGTCTATGAGGACCTTCTCACCCTCGGAGGTGAACAGGCCGTAAGTGGTGATGGTGCCGTTCCCTTCATCCACGGTGTAGAAGACGAAACCGCCCTGACCGTAGCCGTAGGCATAGCTCATCTTGCCCATCAGGGATTTGTTCACTCCCTTCTGGTACACCTCGTTGCTCTGTCCTGGGACATCGGGGGATTCCCCGCCGTCATCGGACCAGGGGCCCTGCCCCTCCCCGCCGGTCCTGTTGTCGCTGTCGGCGATGGCCGGCACGGCGAACAGCACCAGGGAAGAGATCAGGAGCATTCCCCCCAGCATAAGGCTCAAGGCCTTTGACATTCGCATTCTTATCACCTGATACCAAATCCCAAGGCGGGGGTGATTAGCGTTTTGGTACGCGCCTCGAACCGGGTGGTACGGTCCTCGAACTCAGACAAGCATGCCGGAATCACTTAAAACCCGGGCGAAATCCGGGAGAATGTCCATCACGCCGTTGATCACGAACTGTATGGAGATCGCCATGACCAGCAGCCCCATGAGCCTGGTCACCACGTTACGCCCCCCCTCTCCCAGGAAGCGGTCGATGCGTTCCGAGTTGGTCATCATATTGAACGAGACGAATATGGTCACGAAAATGCCTATGTAAACTCCCAACGTTGACAACGCCCCGAGCGTGGTGCTGCCCGTGAAGCGGTTCATGGCCTCGGACATCAGCACCACCACCGTCACTATGGTGCCAGGTCCGGCGGTGAACGGGATGGACAGGGGTATCAACGCTATGTCCTTGGAGCGTTCCTCCGCCTCCGTACCGCTGTCCTTGGGATTGAGCATCCCGACCGCTGTGCTGAACAGCAACACACCTCCGGCCATGCGGAAGGCGCCTATGCCGAAGCCGAATATCTGGAACACCAGTAGTCCGGTTACCGAGAAGAACACCAGTATGCCTATGGAGTACCGAACGCTCTTGGTCGCCAGAGCCCTCCTCTCCACCGAGTTCATCCCCTTGGTGAGGGCTATGAATATCGCCGAGGTGGAGACCGGGTTGGAGATGACCAGTATGGCGATTATCGAAGCGATAATGATCTCAATGCCAATGGTCAGGTCGCTCATCCTCCATTCTAATCGGGCCGTCCTTTAAACACTTTGCCCTGTTCGATGGTTGAACCACAATAAGCTTATCCGCCGCAGACGGATTTGAAACGCATGGAAGCGTGGGAGTTGGCCTTGAGGATAGTGTTCCTGGGCCTGAGCGCGATCATGTGGATCGTTAGCGTGCAGGCCTGGCGCCGGAAGGGAGGCAGGCGCATGATGTGGGTCATGCTGTCCTTCCTGGGCTTCTTCGTGCTGTCGTTCGCGGTGCTTCTGGGGGTCATGTCGGGTAAGGACATGTGGTACGTGCCCAATCCCATAGTGCTTATGCTGACGCTGATAATCAGCGCGAACTACCTAGCACTGCTAAAGGGGTAAGGCAGTTGAACGACGCCCTGGGCCTGGAGAGCAGAAGGACGATCTACGAGATGATACGTTCCAGGCCAGGGACATTCTTGAGGGAGATGGAGAGGGAATTGGGAATGCAGGTGGGCATGCTGTCCTATCATCTCCGAGTGCTCACCGAGGCGGGGCTGGTCAGAACGGAGCAGGAGGGGAACCACCTCCGTTACTTTCCCGCCGACGGCTTCATACTGAACGACCGAAAGGCTCTCTCGCACATGCGCAACAGGACCGCGCGGGCCATACTGATGCATGTCCTGGACCGGGGCCCTGTCCCCTTCTCAGATCTACTGGCTCCGGTAGGGGTGTCCAAATCCACCCTGTCCTATCACATAAAGCGTCTGGCCGCTGCAGGTCTCATCAACATCAAAAAGGGGGAGCGAACGGTGGTCTCCGCGACCGACCCGGAACGCCTTATCAATCTTCTGATATGGGTGCAGGGGGATGTTGAGAGGGACACGGCAGATGCCCTGATAGATGTCTGGAACCGGCTCACGGAACGATGAGAGCGTCCGACTTTTCTCGAATATCGTATTTTTACGGTCAAAATTGGAGTTTAAATTCGATTTCCATCAATCATTTTACGAATAACCGCAGTTCCGCGCTGTTTATCCCCATTATCAGAAAATAGATTTAAATCAAATCAACCCATGCGTGGTAAATTATGGCAGACGATTCCGTTTCCAGTCAACCCGCCGACAGCGGGGCCTCCCTTAAGAAGAAGGGCGGCAAGAAGAACATGATGATCATCGCCGCCGTGGTAGTGATCGTCGTGGCCCTCGTCGCTGTCGTCGTCTTGGGAGGGTTCCTCAACCCCGAGGAGGAATACGACAACGCCCTGGACCGCATCCAGAGCAAGGGAAAGCTCGTTGTGGGTACTCAGGTTCCCTACCCGCCTTTCGAGAACATCAACGCCACCACTGACGAGCTCGAGGGCATAGACATCGAGATCATGCAGTATGTGGCCGCGAAGCTGAACGTGACGATCCAGTGGAGGACCATGGACTTCGACCCGCTGTTCGCAGCGGTACAGACCGGTCAGCTGGACTGCGCCATATCCTCCATAACCATTACGGAAGCGCGTGACGAGGTCAACGACTTCACCATCCCGTATTACGTAGCAAACCAGGCCGTGCTGGTCAAGAACGACAGCACCATAGCCACCCTGGAGGACCTCAACGACAGCGACCTCGCCACCCAGACCGGGACCACCGGGCAGTGGTGGGTAGAGGAGAACCTGGACCCCGTGACCCACGTGCATCTCGCGGACGTCCCCGCCACCGTGCTTGGAGTGGAGAACGGGCAGTACGACGCGTTCATCGTGGACACCCCGGTGGCCAACAAGTACGCCAACGACACCAACTACGACCTGAAGGTGGCGTTCGTGATCTACACCCTGGAGTCCTACGGTATCCTCATACCCGATGACGAGCCGGAGCTGAAGGCGGCCATGGACGCGGCCATCGCCGAGATGATCGCCGACGGTACCCTGGCCGAGATCATGGACAAGTGGCTGCTCTGAGCGCATCCCGGTCCCAAACCCCTTTTTCCCAACTTTATTCAAATAACGCAACAGGTGCCGTAAAATGGTAATGACCATCGATTGGACGATTATACCCGATTACTTACCGGTGTTCTTCAAAGGGTTGGAGACGACCCTGTTGATATCAGCCATCTCCATCTTGATCGGCTTCGTGGGCGGGATACTGATCGGAATGTGCCGCATATCACGAAACCCTCTCGTGTACGGCATCTCGTCCGTCTATGTTGAAGCCTTCCGAGGCACTCCCCTTCTCATCCAAATATTCCTTGTCTACCTGGGGCTTCCTCAGTTGGGCATATACATCGAAAGCCCCCTGGTGGCCGGGCTCATCGCCCTGTCGCTGAACAGCGCGGCCTATCAATCTGAGATATTCCGCGGAGGGGTGCAATCCATATCCGTAGGGCAGATCGAGGCGGCGCGCTCCCTGGGAATGACCTACAACCAGGCGTTGTTCAACGTCGTCATACCACAGGCCATTCGCAATGCCCTGCCACCGTACACCAACGAGTTCATAACCATGATAAAGGACTCCTCCCTGGTGATGACAATAGGCGTCCTCGAGCTGACCCTCAGGGGAAAGCTGATCAGCGCCACCACCGGCCAGTCAATACCGGTGCTGCTGTTCGTTGCCGTGCTGTACTTCACGCTCACCTTCAGCACCTCTCGCATCCTGAGGTACGTGGAGAAGAGGTTCGCCATTCCCGGCATGATTGGAAGTGATCAGAAATGACCGAGCCGATCATTGAGATAATCGACCTGAAGAAGTCCTTCGGCGACAACCACGTGCTCAAGGGGATCTCCATGAAGGTCTTCCCCCAGGAGGTGGTGACCATCATCGGAGCGTCCGGAAGCGGCAAGAGCACCCTACTGCGCTGCCTGAACCATCTGAACATGCCGGACGGCGGCAAGATCCTGTTCCAGGGGCACGACATAAACGACAAGGACATCGACATAAACGCCGTGCGCACCCAGATGAACATGGTGTTCCAATCGTTCAACCTGTTCATGCACCTCACGGCCAAGCGCAACATCGCCCTGGCCCTCATAAAGGTCAAGAAGATGGGCAAGGCCGAGGCCGAGCAGCGCGCCATGGAGGCATTGGACAAGGTCGGCCTGAGCGACAAGGCGGATGCATACCCCGGCGAGCTGTCCGGAGGGCAGCAGCAGAGGGTGGCCATAGCCCGGGCGATGGCCATGGACCCCAAGGTCATTCTCTTCGACGAGCCCACGTCCGCCCTGGACCCCGAGCTGATCGGCGAGGTCCTGGACGTCATGAAGAAGCTGGCCACGTCGGGCATGACCATGGTCGTGGTGACGCACGAGATGGGCTTCGCCAGGGAGATGGCCGACAAGGTCATATTCATGGACCAAGGGGTGATAGCGGAACAGGGGACCCCTGAGGACCTTTTCGTCAATCCCCAGAACCCCCGGACCAAGGTGTTCCTGAGGAGGATACTCAAGGAGGTGGGGGCCATGGACCCCGGCATCCCCTCGGATTTCGTGCCGAACGGCAACGGGGTCCACGACAAGCCTTAAATATGCTATCAGGAATACAAACGAAACATGGGCGCGCTGAGCATTTGCACCGACATTGTTCTGGTCCAGCGCGTCTTGGGTATCTGAAAGGGGAGCCTATGGCTTTCCCGTTCATTGTGAGGATGGCATGTCAATGAGAATGTTATTGCTCGGCCTGGCGGTACTCGGCGTGGCGAACGGAGGGGCGCGTCGCCCCAAGGTGATAGAGGGAGGCGATAGCCATCAGCTTCCCTGGCTGTCCACGCCCAAGTACCCGAGTGGACCGGACAACGGACGAAATGACGATGGGTATTACCGGCCCATAAAGAAGAATCATAGCGTGCGCAACTATCAGATACCGATAAAAGATAAGAAGAAGTGAAGGACAGGGATCGACATGGAAGTCATATCGATGGTCGTGAACGACGAGTTCGGGGTCATGCAGAGGATCATGGGCGAGTTCACCCGCCGCAAAATCAACGTGGACACCATTGTCGTCGGGAAATGCGAGATGCCCGGCAAGTCCCGCGTGGTCCTTACGGTCTCGGACCGCAAGCAGGCCGAGTGGGCCGTCGACAGCCTGCAGCGTCTCCATGACGTGATCCAGGTGGAGCTGGTGGACGAGAGCCGCCAGGAGGCGTACGCCCTGGTGGGCAATACCGTTGGCAAGGCCAGGCTCATCGGTTCCATAGAGGAAGTGGAGAAGATGCTCCAGGCCACCAACCCGGACCGCTTCATAAGAGCGGTCAACGCCATCTGAGGTGCGGGCATGAATGGAAGGATATGGATGGACGGGGTCTTGGTGGACTTCGAGGACGCCAAAGTGCACGTGCTGGCGCACGGCTTTCACTACGGGACCGGGGTCTTCGAGGGCATACGCGTGTATCACACGCAACAGGGAAGGAACATCTTCCGGCTGAGGGACCACATGGTCCGCTTCCTGAACTCCGCCAAGGTTTTGCAGATGAAGGTGCCGTACTCTCTGGACGAGCTTTGCGACGCCTGTCGCGAGGTGGTCCGGGAAGCGGACCCCAAGGGCGATTACTTGCGGCCTTTGGCATTCTATGGCGTCCACCCCGAGTACAAGATAGGGTTGAACCCGAGCAAGCTGGGCACGAACGTCAGCATCATGTGCACCTACATGGGCGTGTACATGGGCAAGGACCAGGTGGAGCAGGGGGCGAACATAGTCACGTCCTCCTGGGAGAAGTACTCCAACCGTGCAGCGGCCCTCAACGCCAAGGTGAGCGGGCATTACGTGAACTCGGTGATCGCAAAGCTGGAAGCGATACAGCAAGGTTGCGACGAGGCGCTCATGCTGAACGCCAACGGCACAGTCGCCGAAGGTACCGGGGAGAACGTGTTCATGGTCAGGAACGGAAGGTTGCTGACGCCTCCGGTGTCCGCCGGGATACTGGAAGGGATCACCAGGGACTGCATAATGACCATCGCTAGGGATATGGGCGTCGAGGTGGTGGAGAAGGACATCACCCGCTCCGAGATGTACATGGCCGACGAGGTGTTCATGACCGGGACGGCGGCGGAGATATCCCCCATCCGTTCCATAGACAACCGGCTCATCGCCGACGGCAGCATCGGCACGCTCACCAAGCGATTGGGCGCCGTATTCCACAAGGCGGCGATGGGCGAGGACCCCCGTTATTCCGAATGGTCAGACCTGGTGAGGTCGTAAACCCCTTCCATCCCTTTTTTCGTATAGGGCCGCTCCAAAATAAGGAGCGTTAAATAAGCCACGCTCCTTTAATCATCAGGTGCTTTATGTTCGAGGTCCGGTTCCACGGTCGAGGGGGGCAGGGGGCGGTGATGGCCGCGCAAACTTTGGCGGAAGCGGCGGTCATCGAAGGCAGGCACGCGCAAGCGTTCCCGTACTTCGGGGCGGAGCGGCGCGGCGCACCGGTGATGGCCTTCGCCCGCATCGCCGATCGGAAGATAAGCATCAAGTCCCAGGTGTACGAGCCCGATCTTTTGGTCGTGCTTGACGAATCCCTGCTGGACATAGAGCCTGTGGCCCGCGGCCTGAAACCGGGCGGAAAAGCGGTGATAAACACCAGGAAGCTGCCCACGGAGATAGACCTGGGCATGGAGGTGGAATGCGCCACGGTCCCCGCTACGTCGATCGCGATGGAGTATCTCAAGGCGCCGATAGTGAACACGGCGATACTCGGAGCGGTGGCCATGGTGTGCGACCTGTTCAGCATGGGGTCAATGCAGCAGGCGATCGAGAACCGGTTCGGGGGTAAGTTCGGAGAGGCGGCAGCCCGTGCCAATGCGGCCGCCGCGGCCGCTGCCTATTCACAGACATTGCGAGGCCGGTGCAAAGGGAACAGGCCATTTGTGCCGAGGAGGGTGTGGCTTCCCGACTGGAGGGACATACCCATCGGCAACACCCTGGGAGAGGGCGTGAAGGATGGGGTGACGGTCGGACCCGGTGGTGCCAAGCAGAACCTCACCGGGAGCTGGAGGGTCCAGACCCCCCGTTACGATAAGGAAAAGTGCGTCAGATGCCTGCGCTGCTGGTTCTCCTGCCCCGAGGGGTGCATAAAGAGGGAGGAGGACGAGTACGTGCGCTGGGACCTCAACTACTGCAAGGGCTGCGGGATATGCGCCCAGGTCTGTCCGGTCAAGGCCATCGACATGATGAAGGGGGGGTCCAGGTGAGGGTCATGGTGATCAGCGGCGACCACGCCGTCGCGCACGCGGCGAAGCTGGCCAGAACGGAAGTGGTGCCTTCCTTCCCGATCACCCCGCAGACGCTGATAGTCGAACAGCTGGCGGAGTTCATCAACGACGGGGAACTGGACGCCGACTTCATCCCGGCCGACAGCGAGCACTCGGTCATGAGCATGGCCATAGGGGCCAGCGCCGGTGGCGTTCGCGTCTTCACGGCCACGGCCTCTCAGGGTCTGGCGCTAATGCACGAGATGCTATACGCCGTCCCGCAGAACCGCTTGCCCATAGTGATGGCCAATGTGAACCGTTCATTGGGGGCCGCCTCAGGCATATGGGTGGAATACAACGACTCCATGGCCGAGCGCGACTCGGGCTGGCTGCAGGTATACGTCGAGGATAACCAGGAGGCCCTGGACGCCACGCTGATGGCCTTCAGGATGGCGGAGGACCGAAGGGTCCTGCTTCCGGTGATGGTATGTCTGGACGGCTTCATACTTTCGCACACGGTGGAGAGGGTGGAGGTTCCGGAACAGCAGGAAGTGGACCTTTTCCTCCCTCCTTTCGTCCCGTTCAACATGCTCGACCCCTATGAACCCAAGCTGATAAATCCCATCGTGGGGCCTGAGTACGCCATGGAGATGCGTTACCAGCTGGACAGGGCGGTGGACCATTCCCGAGAGGTCATAAACGAGGTGGACGAGGAGTTCTCCAAGCTTTTCGGCAGGAGATATGGCGGGCTTTTGGACACATACCGCATGGAGGACGCCGAGTTCGCCATGCTGACGCTGGGAACGGCCACCGGTCTGGCCCGCGAGGTTGTGGACGATCTTCGGGAAGAGGGGAAAAGGGCCGGGCTGATCAAGCTGCGCTTCATGAGACCCTTCCCGTTCAAGGAGCTGTGCGAGGTGTGCGACAGCCTGAAGGCGCTGGGCGTTTTCGATCGTTCCGCGTCCTTCAACGGCGGCGGCCCGGTGTACACCGAGGTGGCCGCCGCCCTCTGCAACGTCCCGACCGTGGTCACCGGCCACGTGGCCGGTATAGGGGGCAGGGACATCACCACGGAACACATGAGGGGGATGTACGATGCCGTGGAGAGGGCGTCCAGGGGCGAGGAGGTTCGTTCGGTGACATGGCACGGTCTCAGGGGTGATATGGAATGAGCGAGATGCAGACCATCAAGGACATGCCCACCAACGACATGTTCATCAGCGGTCACGGGGCCTGCGCCGGCTGCGGCATGGCCGTGGCGGTCAAGAACATAATGCGCATACTGGGGGCCGACACCACCGTTTACGTTCCGGCCTCCTGTCTGGTGGTCATAAGCGCCATGTATCCCACCAGCAACTTCAGGACGCCCTATCTCTTCACGGCCTTCGAGAACACCGGGGCGGTGACCACCGGGATAAGGGCGGCCCAGAGGCGGCGCGGCCTCAGCTCGACCGTGGTCGGGCTGGCCGGGGACGGCGGCACCTTCGACATCGGGCTTCAGGCCCTCTCCGGAGCGGCGGAGCGCAACGAGGACATTCTGTACGTGTGCCTGGACAACGAGGGGTACATGAACACCGGCATACAGAGGTCCGGGGCCACGCCATTCGGCGCTTGGACCACCACCACGCCGGTCGGGACGAATGTCGAGGGCAAGCGCGAGTTCAAGAAGGACCTCATGGCCATCATCGCCGCCCACGACCCGCCGTACGCCGCGTCGCTCTCCATAGCCCACTTCAACGACTTCGTAAAGAAGGTGGAGAAGGCCAAGAACAAGAAGGGCTTCCGCTTCCTGCACGTGATGACGCCATGCGTTCCAGGCTGGCGCTCCGATCCCTCCATGACCGTGGAGATCGCTCGCCTGGCGGTGGAGACGGGAATGTGGACGCTGTACGAGCTGGATGAAGGAAGCGCGAGGACCACATACAAGCCGCAGACCATGCTGCCGGTGACAGACTATCTCAAGCTGCAGGGGCGTTTCCGCCACATGGAGAACGACGATATAGCCAAGCTGCAGGAATGGCTATGCGCGAAATGGTACATGCACTACGGGAACGACATCGAGCAACCCGTGTGCGCAGTCTTCGAAAAGGTGAAAAGGGTGCGCCACCCCCACGAGGAGCAGCTGCATTTCATCTGAACGTCATTGGCCCGAGGCCAGCTCCTTCGTCCGTCGCAGCGCGTCCCGAAGCATCTCCAGCGTGCCTTCCCTGGACTCGTGACTCAGCCCCCGCTGCCTGGCGAACTCCTCGGACATGGACTCGTAAAGCCCCCGTTCACCTATGCCAGTATCTATGAAGAGGCACCTGGAGTACCCGTCGAACATGATATCCAGGAACCAGTCGGCGTCCACTCCCAACTCCTCGTAGTTGGGCATCTTGGAAGCCAGCTCCTTAACGAAGTAGTCCCTGCCCATCTGGGCCACGAAAGGTATGTGGAACATGGTGCCGGCGCATCTCTTGCGCTCCTTGGCGTACTCTTCCGGCGTGAGCAGGGCGCCTACGCAGTCATCGGCGGCTATGGTCACCGTAGGGACATCCAGTTCCTCGACGATGCCCTCCAGTGAATTGCAAATGCCGTATACCAAGAACGCCGCATCGACCTGTCCGGCCAGTTGATTGACATGAGCAATGACCTCCCTTCTCAGGTCCTTAGGGTATGAGTGCAGCCCGAACTCCAGATACTCCTTGAACACGATGTCCGGGTCTTCCATCGTTAAAAGGTCGATCTCCTTGCGGAAGCACTCGCAGGCCACAACGCCGATCCTCATTGTCATCGTAGCTTGATCGGAATTAGTAATATATTAATATGTCATAGTACTAATATTCTATTACCCATGGTCGAAAGCGAGAACGAGCTGCTGAAAAGAATAGAGGAGCTACGGCAGGGACTGGACGCGCTCGGGCGGTCCGTAACCTCCTTGCGCAAGGACGGGATGGACCGCGCCTTCCACGAGCAGATAGGCGCTTCCTACCTGGAGAACAACCGGGACGCCGTGCGCGCGGTGTTCCGGGCTTCGCAGCCCCCCTCCCTTACCGTCCAGAACGAGATATCCGAACTGTACGACGTCGCGATGGAGCGTTACGGATCCAATGACATGGAAGGCGCAATGTCTGTCCTGGACCAGGTCCGGGACCTTGTAGTCTCGTCACCGGAGGAGGGGATGGGCGCCGATCAGAGGGCTGTCCTGCTCGCGGTCCTGGACCGGAGCAGGGAGCAGATGGCCATGCTGGAAACTCTGCGCTTTCACACCGGTCGCCCCGGGGTGCGAAGGTCGTGCGAGAGCGCCTATGCCGGCATCGACCCGGAAAGGTTGGAGGACATGCTGTCCCCCCTGTCCAACGCCATCAGGTTGAAGATACTCGCTCTGCTGTACGTTAGCTCGCGCAGCTTCACGGAGATGGGGTCCGAACTGCAGATCCAGAAGGGGCACCTCCAATTCCATGTTAAAAAACTGGTGGACGCCGGTTACATCATTGTCGACCGCAAGACGCATCTCTATTCAATAGGGAAAAAAGGATTGCTGGCCGTGGATGGGCTGGGCCAGCTTTTCTCGATGTTTTAGTCCGGGCCTATCCTAATCCTTGGCCAACGCGCCCAGGACAAGGATGACCACCCCGACCACGGCCAAGGCTATCATCCCGGTGACATAATCGGTCTCGTAAGGGACCTGATAGGATATTTCTCCCAATATGCCCAGGTCCTCGGTCTCCGTTCGCGTGGCGGTGTTGAAATAATATGCTAAGGCATCGCCGACGACGGCCATCGCTGCTCCGACCCCGATCAAGATCTTTTTTGATACTGCCTGAGTTTGACATCTGATTGAGTCGAAGTCGGGGTTTTTTAATTCTTTGATGCTGGACGCTCCTGCGTCCAGCGAATTCAGTAGAAATTAAAAGGTGTCCTCAACATTAGGTTGAGTTTGTGCAA
>JAAYDU010000014.1 GCA_012729095.1 Methanobacteriota archaeon
AACACGACATGGAACAGCTTCGATCCGTCAGGGAAGGCGTCATCGCGAAGATCGCCGAGATCGAAAGCTGTTCCGATTTTCCGCCTATGCCATCAAAGCTATGCGACTATTGCGAGTACAGAGACATCTGTCCTGAGTTCGCGCTTCCGATGGGCGCATGCGATCATGCACCTGTAGCTGGCGAAGGGGTTGGCCTTGACATACTGGTCGACGAGCTTCGCAGTATAGACGAGACGCTCGAGTACATGATGCAGAGAAAGAAGGACATCGAGCAGCAACTCCTGCAATACTCGGACCGGTCCGGTGCCCAGGAGATATTCGGTTCTACGGCCATAGTCATCATTGTGCCCTTTGAGACGGTCAAGATGCCCGAGCACTACACCGAGTTCCTGATAGAGCACGGCCTGCTTGCCAAATATGGCTGTGTTTCCTCGTCCAAGGTCCGCTCGGCGGTGCTGAAGGGAACCGCGGACCCGCTCATCCTCAACACCGTCAGAAGAAGCACTGAGAAGAGGGTCAAGCTCAAGGGGCGCTAGTCAGGCTGTCGGAGAGGACGGAGTAGGCAATTAGGCTGTCCAGTATGGCGGCCATTGGCCTATCCTCAGGCTTTCATTGATGAATGTGTACCTGACCGAACGGATCCTGGTCTCGTACTTCAGGTCCTCACTGTGGTCCACGATGTCCCGGTACCGGTCATTGGTCAGGATGAGCAGGTCATCGTTGATGGCGAAGGAGATGGTGAACCGGTCGTCGTAGGCCCCGCCCGGGCCTTCATGCAAAATCTTCATGCTCACCCTTTCCGACTCCCCTTCGAACCAGTCCACCATGCGGTCGTATTCCTCCAGCCCCATCTTGTGCCGCAGGCCCGGTCCGACGATTATGTAGACCTTCTCGAAAGAATAGGTGTCCTTGAGGCCCCGGTAACAGGCGATCAGCTGCTCTCCTGAGGGCTTGTCACCAGAACGCCCCTCCCAAGCGGCGTTGCTGCCGTCCACAACTATCTCGCCTATCGGCGGGGGACCGAGGAACTTGGACAGTATGCCCGGGGTGGCCCCCCTCTTGTGCGGGATTTGGCTTTCGACAACGGAAAGCGCTGGGACATCCTCGGGCAGCGCCCCTTCCTCCTGGACATCCACTACCGCTCCGATTTCAACGACCTCTTCCGGAGAGTGCGTATAGAGCCTGACCTTGTGTCCCAGGAGCTCTGTGGACTGCAGCTCCAGGCCGCAAAAGTCCCGAAGCGTCTTCCATAGCCGGGCGGTCTGATATTGCTTGTTATCAGCGGGGACGCTGTCCAGAAGGGAACGGGAGCAGACCACCACCAGCCTTTCCTTGGCCCTGGAGAAGATGACATTGCTTCTATTGAGGTTGAGAATGAAGTCCGCGGTGTTGGCGATGGAGGACGGATCGCTCTGTGTCCCGGATACGATGATCGTTGGCCGCTCCCCTCCCTGAAGCTTCTCCACCGTATCGATGATGTCCACCTGTTCACTGAACCGCTCCAACCGGTCCTTCAACAGTGAGCGCTGGGCCTTGTGAGGGGTCATGACCGCAGCTGACCTTGGTTCCAAGTCCCCGGAGTCCAGCACCTTCTCTATCAGCTCGACCTCGAATTCGTTGAAGTTCTTCGAGCGATCCTCGTCGTGGATCATCAGGAACACGCCGCCCTCCTTCCAAACGGTGGCCCACGGCTCTGCATCCACGGCCAGGGACCTGGACCGCGGGGGCTTGACCCCGGATAGCTCGATGCCGTCCTCACGATACACCCCGGAAATGATCTCCCGGACCTCCCACGGCAGTCGGTATGTGGTGTCA
>JAAYDU010000002.1 GCA_012729095.1 Methanobacteriota archaeon
AGTCCAAGCGGTACACCAGCCCTGGGAACTGCTCCGGCTCGTACTCCACCCTCTCCAGTCCGAGCGATATGGCGATGGCGTTGAGGTTGATCTCCTGACCCAGGTCGGACGAGGCCACGATGTTCTGCACCTCCACCTTCGGTTTCGTCCTGATCTTGATACCCGCCTTCTCGAGCTGCTCAGCCACTTTTGTTATGGCTATCTCGACGTGCGGCAGGGACTTGGCCCCAGTGCAAACGACCTTTCCGCTGCGGAAGAGCAGCGTCGCGGTCTTCGGCTCCTTCAATCGGTAGATAAGGCCGGGGAACTGCTCCGGCTCGTACTCCGCCCCGTCCAAGGACAGGGCTATGGATTGCAGGTCAAGTTCCTCACCGAGAGTAGTGGAAGCGACGACGTTCTCGATCTTAATCTTGGCCAAAAAGGTCACCTTCCAGTCCTTATTTATATACCCGTTTATAAACGTTTTCGGTAATGGCTTATATTAGATCATCAGGGAACGCGTGCAAATCCCCCCGGGTCCGGAGCGGGGCATCCCTTCGATCTCCCTGGCCAGCCGCCAACTTTTATATATCTCAAGGCATATCATCTAAACGTCAGACAAATATGGAATTTTTGTCGGACATATGATGGTCAGGGCTGGGTCATGAGCGACAGCGAGAGGATAACCGTAAGGATCCAAGCGGACAAGCTGGGAGCACTACAGGCGCTCGTGGATGGCGGCAAGTTCCCGACCATATCCGACGCCATCCGAGCGGCCATCGACTCCTTCATCGAGACGAACTTCACTCCCGAGCACATTCAGAGGGTCACGGTAGAACTGCCCAAGGTGAAGGTGATCGAGCTGGAATCGTTGATCAAGGATGGCGATTCCGTCTCCATCGACGATGCGATACGCAACGCGGTGCGAGAGTACGTCCGCATGAGATTGGACAAGGCCATGGGCGAGATGCGGTGACCTCCCGCCCGCCGCAGGAGCCATGGGATGGGGTCGCGCTTCGAGGGACTGGATGAACCAGAGGTTGAGCTGCACGAGCTCAACATACGTGTCGTGGGTTGCGGCGGAGGCGGGTGCAACAGCATTCACCGTCTCAATCTGCTCGGTATAGAGGCAGCTACGACCGTGGCCATCAACACCGATCAGAAGTCTCTCAAGGCCACCGAGTGCCCCAACCGCCTGCTTTTGGGAGTGGAGTACACGAAGGGCCTGGGAACCGGCGGTCGTCCTGATATCGGGGAGGAGTGCGCGCTGAACGCGGCTCCGGTCCTGACCAAGATATTCGAGGAGGCGGACCTCACGTTCATAGTCACCGGCCTGGGCGGCGGCACCGGTACCGGAGCGTCACCGGTCGTTGCGGACGTTGCCCGCCGCTGCGGTTCCATGGTCATATCCATAGCCACAACCCCTTTCGGTTTCGAGGGAGCCAACCGGCGGAACATCGCCATGAAAGGCCTGAAAAGGCTGAGGGCCTCGTCCAACAGCGTCCTGGTGCTGGACAACGACCGCTTGCTGGAGATAGTCGAGAACCTGCCGGTGGACCAGGGGCTGGCCATAATAGACCAGCTGATATCAGAGCTCATCAAGGGCACGGTGGACATTCTGACGACGCCGTCCCTCATCAACCTGGACTTCGCTGACCTGAAGACCATCATGGAACAGGGCGGGATATCGACCATCCTATACGGAGAGAACGCCGATCCCGAAGGGGTCGTTCGCGACGCCATAAACAGTCCGTTGCTCGACGTGGACATCAAGGGGGGCACCGGCGCTCTCATACACATATCAGGTGGAAGCAACCTGACCATGAGGCGCGCCAACAAGATCGTCTCCAGCATAACGAAGATGCTGGACGATGAAGCCACGGTCAAATTCGGGGTGAGGGTGGAGGAGGAGATGGAGGGCAATATCAGGATGATCGCCATCGTCACAGGCATCTCCGAGGTGACCGAGGGATTCCCGCCGGCCATAGCGCCGGGGGACGACCTAGGGAAGGTACTTGGCAAGTACGGCCGTTGATCATCTCTTCCTGATGATCTTGGCCGCGTCGCCGAACACGCCCATGATTGTGTGGAACTCCCACCGGCTGGGCAAGGCCCTGCCCATCATCCGGCGGAACATGATGGATGTACGCTCCCTGCGGAACTCCGGATAGTCGATGGCGTCCAACAGGTCATCGAAGAACTCCAGCATCTTCTCCCTCTCATGCTCGCTGGCCTTCCTGGGGGAGCCGACATGGACCTGCCTCTGGTACAGTTCGTAAAGGACGATGTTCACGGCGTGGGACAGGTTCAGCACCGGGTAGTCCTCGTGGGACGGGATGCTGACCAGCAGGTCGCACCTGGCCAGATCGTCCTGGCGCAGCCCGGTGTCCTCTGGGCCGAACACCACTGCCACCTTTTCTTCCACGCCCTCCAGCCGGTCGGCGAACTCCCTGGGCGTCAACGGTATGCGTATGTAGTGCTTCTCCCCGGCCGTGACTATTCCGCTGGTGCCCACTACGTGGAAACAGTCGGCGACGGCCTCCTCGAAGCTCTGGACCACCTGCGCCTCCCTCAAGATGTACCCAGCATGCTTGGCCCTCTTGAACGCCTCGTCGGTCAGCTCGCAAGGCCTCACCATGCACAGCTCAGTGAACCCGAAGTTGGCCATGGACCTGGCGACCGCTCCCACGTTCCCGTCTACACGAGGTTCCACCAGCACCACCTTCACCTGAGGCATCGTATCCGGGACGGAAGCCTCGTTTATTTAATTATCCACGCCCACCGGAAAAACATTTAGCCGCCAGTCCAGATATCACGTCCATGGACAGGGTGGCGGTCAAGTTCGCGTATGATGGAACTCGGTTCATGGGGTCCCAGCGGCAGCCCGGGGAGCGCACCGCGGAGAGCGAGCTACTTGGCGCCCTGTCGGACATCGGGGCGATAATCTCGGCCGACGAGAACCGCTTCCGGGTGGCCAGTCGCACCGACCGGGGGGTCAGCGCCCTTGGCAACGTCTTCGCGGTGGACACCGATTTCCGGCGCTCTGAGCTGCTAGCCGCCCTGAACGCGTCCTGCGATGACCTGTACTGTTTTGCGCTGGCGGAGGTCCCCAAGTTTTTCTCCCCCCGCCGCGCGCTAGGCCGCTGGTATCGCTATCACCTGCCGTACCGGGGGCAGGACCTGGACATGATGACAATGGCTGCCAACGAGTTCGAGGGCGAGCACGAGTTCCGATCGTTCTGCAAGCCCGATGGAAAGGTGACCCTCCGCTCCTTGAGGCAGGTGACGGTGCTGCGCGAGGGCGAGATGATCATCATCGACATTATGGCCAGAGAGTTCCTGCGCAACATGGTACGCCGGATCGTCTCCTGCTTGGACCAGATAGGACAGGGACGGGTGACGCTGGAGGAGATCAGGGCCGCCCTTCAAGGGCAGGGCAGGTCAATGGGCCTGGCGGACGCCGAGGGGCTTTTCCTAATGGACGTGGACCTCGGGCTGGATTGGGAGCACCCCCCTGCGGGAAGGATGGCGACCGTGGTTGCGGAAGAGGCGCACAGGGCCCGGGTGCATCTGTGTTTTGAGGAGGCCCTGCAGGAAAAGGCAATGCTGGCTAAAAAAAACCCCGGATCATGATAGATAAACGTAACGGTAGCATGCTCTACCCCCGTTCAAATACTTCATCGCCCCTTGGCGACATGTCCCGAAGAAAGGAGAGGGTTCGCGGGGCGATAGGGGGCGGTGGGGCCCCCGACATCCCTTTTTCTATAGGTTAGGCGATGGCCTAAAGGATGTTGATCGCTTTGACCGGTACCCCAGGCACGGGCAAGAGCAGCGTGGCCCTACGGCTGCAGGCCAGGGGCTGGAACGTGCTGGAGGTCAATGACCTGGCCAAAAAGCACGGGCTGCTGCGCAGCAAGGACCCGGCCAGGGACAGTTACGACCTTGACCTGGACGAGCTGCAGGCAGCACTGGGGGAAGAAGGGTTCGGCGAGGGCGTTCTGGTCGGTCATCTGTCACATCTCCTGGACGTGGACATGGTCATCGTGCTGAGATGCCATCCAGATGTTCTAGCCAAAAGGCTCGAAGGGAGAAAATGGGCGCGGGTCAAGGTGCGGGAGAACGCCCTCGCCGAATCGCTGGACATCATACTCGCAGAAGCGGCCGACACCGGTGTTCCCGTGTTCGAGATCGACACCACCGATATGCTGGCCCCCGATGCGGAAAGAGCGGTCCTGGACATACTGGATGGGGAAAAGGAAAAGTACGCCATGGGAAATATCGACTGGAGCGAGGAGGCGTTGAGATGGTCCTAGATTCCCACCGTGGCAAGATCGATTTTATGATGGACCCGGTGGCGAGGGCCATGATCAGGGTCCATCCCAATAACATCTCTTTGATGGCCCTAGTCCTGGCCGCCGCGGCCGGGGTGATGCTGTACTTCTCTTATGATAACTGGGTGCTCCTGCCCATCTCCGCCGTGGTGGTGCTGGTAAGCGGGTTCTTCGACGGCCTGGACGGAAAGGTGGCACGGCTGGCGGGCATGGCCGACCGCCGAGGGGACTTCCTGGACCACGTGCTCGACCGCTACGCCGACGTTCTGATGATCGGCGGTGTCGCCGTAAGCGCCTGGTGCTCGCCCTACCTGGGCATGATGGCACTGATCGGGGTCCTTCTCACCAGCTACATGGGCACCCAGGCCCAGGCCGTTGGCGCGAAGCGCATGTACGCCGGGCTGCTGGGCAGGGCGGACCGCATAGTGCTTTCCTTCCTCATCCCCCTGGTGCAGATGGCCATGGTGCTCCTGGGTTCCCCGGATATATCGCTGTTCGGCATCGAGTTCAACGCCTTCGAGGCAATGATGATGTGGTTCGCGGTCGTTGGCAACCTGACCGCCATACAGAGAGCGGCATCCACGTACAACTGGCTCAGGAAGGCTTAGTCGCCTTTTCCGGCCGCTTGTCCCTGCTCTTGTCATAGGACCGGATGCGATAATAGGTCAACGGATGGTTCACCCTTCTGCCGTTGCACAGCTCGTCCGGCTCGAAGCAGAGACCGTTGGTGCGCATGGTGGCGCACTCCGGCGGGGTGTACCTCTTCCCGTACCCGTCCCCGGTGATGTGCCGGACCTGGTAGGCCGTCTTGGACTGATCGAAGTCAGGTGAACTGCAGAACAGCTTGATTATGTCGTCCACCGGCATACCAATGAAGCTTAGGAAGCTGGCCAGGGCGAAACGCCCGGCGTGTGGCATGTTCTGACCCGCCTGCGCCGTGGCCACCAGCTTCTTCATGCAGGGCGGGAACTTCAGTATGCTGACCGCCCCGAAGCCCTCGTCCCGGTACTTCTCCTTGTACGCCTCCAGAGCGGATATGACCTCTTCCAGGTCTGTGCTCACGGCGTCCAATATCTCGTCGTTGACCGGCAGCGGCAGCTCGTCCTCTATCCGCTCGTCCAGAGCCTGTTCCAGCACCCGCACGAACCTGGACTTCTCCAGGAGCACGTGGCCTCCGCGCAGGTCCTGGTTGACAAGCTTCCATTCCGGGCCGCGCAGCCCGGACGTGTAGCTGAGGAAATCGGTGAAGTGCATGCGCAATGTGGAGCTCTCCAGCGAGGCCTCCACCTCCAGCTCCCCGGCCAGCGTTATTATGCTGGGCATGTCCTCCTTCTTCAGGCGCTCATTGAAGGCCTTGGCCTCCGCCAAGGCGTAGCGTCGGACCAGCACCCCGTCTCCCGTGCAGGAGACCAGTATGCGCGCGTAAGGGTAGCTCAGTATCTCCTGCACCGCCTCGTCCTCGGAGGTGACGGGGTTGTTGGGGACGGTGAGGTCGCTGAGGGCGGTCAGCACCCTGGCCTTGCCCCTCCTCCTGGCCTCGGCGGTGATGGTGTGGCCGATCAGATCGTCCAGGCCTAGCTTCCGCTCCTTGACGAACCGCGTCGCTTCCCCCATGAAAGGGTACAGGGCTAGGTCTCGGAACTCCATCGGCAACACCGCATCCGCTTGCCTGATAATTAGTGTTCGGGACGATCGAAGCTGAGGAAGGGGAGCGCGGCATCGGCCACCCGGGGGTCGTCCAAGGCATTCCTTAGGTCGTCCACGCACTCAATGGGGCGGGCCAGGAACAGTCTCGTGGCCCTCTTCCTGCCCAGTCCGGGCAGCGCCTCCAGGGCGGTGATGTGGCAACCGTTGATGTACAGGGGGTGTTCCACCGCGCTTATGCTGCGGAATCCGTGGCCGACCACGGCCACGTCGTAGAACCTGTCCAGGTCGACCGGGTGCGGTATCCCCACCAGCAATGGGTAGGTCCCGATCTGCCGTCCGAAGGTCACCCTGCCCTCGCGCATCTCGGTGTACACGCCACGGAGCACGGTGCCGACCGGAACAAGCCTTTCCAGCATGGGCCGGTCCACGTCCGCCCTAACCCTTTCCTTGAAACGGAGGAACTCGGAATGGCTGACGGTGCGCGGGAACTCCCTGCGCACGGGCATGACCTGGCGTATGTTTATGCGGCGCAGGAGCAGGTCCTCGTCCAGTATTCCCTTCAGGAAGCGGTAGTTGATGTCCAATGTTTCCCGCCTCTCTCCCTCCAGTCCCACCAGGACGTTGATCCCCGGCAGAAGGTACGGAAGTCCGCTGTCTCCGCGCTCCCTGCCGGCCCTGTTTATGGCACGGACGGCCCAGAGCACCTCCTCCGGGGTGGCGTTCAGGTTGTTCATCATCCCGACCTCCGGGTCGGCCGTCTCCATTCCCAACGCCAGAACGTTGCCTGGCGTGCAGTGTTCGACCAGCGATGCCAGTATCCTTTCCGTCTCCTCTGGGTGCCTGGCCATGACCGCCGGGTTGGCGTTGTCCACGTGCAGGACGTTCGGGAACAGGGAGGACATGCCGGAAAGCAGTGTCTCCAGGGCGTCAGGGTCCGGTCTGGGGCAGTCCGTGCCGTCCAGCTTCGCCTTGTACGATATGATGCACGTCTGCGAGCCCAGGCGGAAGTTGACCACCCCTCTTTCCCGCAAGGCCCGGGCTTCCGCCACTATCGCCTCGGGCTCCCGGAACACCGGGCGCCCCTTCAGCGGCTCCACGCAGAACGAGCAGCCTCCGTTGACGTACCTGACACAGCCGCGGTAGGTCTCCATCTCCGCCACCAGGGGCTGGGGGTGATCAGGGTGCGATAGCACGCAGTCCGCGCCAAGCAGCATCCAGCGGTCCCATTCCTCCACGCTTCTCCAGCGCTCCCCCGCCTCCCCCGTCACCAACAGGTCATGGACGGCCGCGGCGGCGTCTAGGTAATGGGAGCGATGGTATCTCTCCCTGAGATGCGCGTCCAGGGCGGCCGGGCCTCCGATGAGGGTCTCTCCCCGGTATCCATCGATGAGATGAACCAGTTCGCGCCTGGAGGCCGGCATTCCCCGGAGATATCTTCCGGGAACGGACATGCCCGAAAGAACGACCAGCAGGTCGGAGGGCGGAAGCCTCCGCCCGGACCTCCACTGGTCCACCGTGACGTAATGCGGATCGCTTCCCGCATCCCGCACCGCGCCGAAGACCGCCCTGGGCAACGGGTGGACGTAGGGAGGCACTCCCAACGATCCCGGTTCATCTATGTAACCGTCGAACACGAGCACGTCAGGCACGGTGGCACCGTCCAAAAACAGAAAATGGTGGCCTGTTCAGGCCGAAAGGATATCTCAGAGCAGGCTGACCTGCTCGGTCTCTACGTTCTGGATGCCGGGCAGCCCGCGCAGGGTCTCTTCCAGCTTGTCCACCAGGCCAGGGGCGTCCTCCATGACGAAGGCGACCTCCAGCTTCTTCAGGCCGAACGCCATGGGGACGATATCGGCCTTTGCCACCTTTACGTTGGCCGGAACGACCGTTGGCAACTGGGCGACAAGGGCCTGAAAATCGAAGGCGGTGTCCTCGGGCATCAGGGAGTAGGTGGCGGCGACGGTTCCCATGTCCAACACCTCACGGGCCGACGAAGCCGCACTTCTTGCATTCGTATTTCACGCTCTGGTCACGGCACTTGGCGCAGCGGCCGATCTCCTCGGTGCCGCAGATCGGGCACTTGAAGAAGGTGATACCTTTGCCCACCAACCGGACCCCGCATGAGTTGCAGATCTTTTCGTTCTCCATAGGACATCGCTTTGTGCGAGATTATAGTCCTCCTATAAATACGTGATTGGCAGCAGCGGAGCCCCCTCCAAACCTCTGGGTCGCGGTTCACGGTTGAAACACCGACCGTTCTGTGAACGCGCTCCCCATTTTAAATGCATCAATACTATATAATAATCTTCGCGGCACATGTTCTTATACATTGCTTTCAATACCGTGAAATCGACAGGAACATCCGGCGGGTCCAAGTTGATCGGTGTGCCAACAGGACTAGTGTTCCTTGGTGGATGGGAAATGTTAAATAGCACAAGGATTTACTCTCCCGTTCACACGCCGGCACTTACTTACCAATGGGCCCGTAGCTCAGCTAGGTAGGACCTTCGGAGACGAAGGGTCCCTAGAGAGAGCATCTGGCTTTTAACCAGGTGGTCCGGGGTTCGAATGGTACGCGGTAGTTCCGTGTATGCGGAAATCCCCGCGGGCCCGCTTGGGTAGGTGAAAGAAATATGCAGACCGAAGTATGCAAACCCGATTCCCGAATCGTTTTTATAAAGCCAATACTTAGTGGAGGAACGCCCCGGTTTCTGCATGGTATGAGGTGATTCGTTTGGAGGATTCCGTACCTTTTAACGTATTAAAGCACAAGATGGTGCCAGTACACGAGCTTTTGAGCGATGATGAGACCGACAAGGTCCTCAAGCGGCTCAAGATAACCCGCGATCAGCTTCCCAAGATCAAGGAAAGCGACGCGGCGATCAAGACGCTCAAGATAGCCATGAACATGGATATACCTGAGAAAAGCGTCGTCAGGATCATCAGGGACAGTCAGACGTCCGAGACGGCGGAAGTCTACCGCCTCGTTATAAGAGGGTGAACTTATTGAGGGACCTCGTCGAACTTTATTTCAAGGAAAGCAGCATAGTTAACCATCACATAGCCAGTTTCAATGATTTCCTGTCATCCCAGAGCAATCCCAACAGCCGGATGCAGAAGATCGTCGACAACGTGAGGGTGTCCGCGGAGGACCCCGAGCGGGGCATGATAACGCTTGACCCGGAGAAGACCAACGGGCGGATCATACAGATCCGCGTGGGTCGCCGACGGGATGACAAGAACGGGCACGTGGACCAGCACCTGCCGCCGACCCTCAAGATCGGCGAGCCCATGGTGCGCGAGGCCAACGGTTACGTTCACAACATCACGCCCATGGAGGCCAGGCTCAGGAACCTGAACTACATGGCCCCCATGCATCTGGACTTCACCATAATCGAGGACGGCATAGAGAGGGAGGAGAAGGACGTTCTGATCGGCGACCTCCCCATAATGGTCAAGTCCCGCAAGTGCAACATCTTCAAGGAGAACATGGAGAAGGAGTACGACCTGACCGACGATCAGTACAACACCGAGCTCATGAAGAAGAGCGAGGACCCCATGGACGCTGGCGGCTACTTCATCATCGGCGGGACGGAGAGGGTGCTCATCACCCTGGAGGACCTCGCGCCTAACAGGGTCATGGTCGAGCTCAGCGAGAGGTACGGCACCGCTATGGAGGTGGCCAAGGTCTTCTCGCAGAAGGAAGGCCACCGCGCCCTGACCTTGGTGGAGAAGAAGCGTGACGGCATGCTCATGGTCACCGTTCCCGCGGCCTCCGGGCAGATCCCGCTGGTGGCCTTGATGAAGGCGCTGGGGATGGAGGACGATGAACAGATATACGAGGCCATAGTCTCCGCGCCGGAGATGGCGAACATCGTCTACGCGAACCTGGAGGAGATCCAGGACGCCAAGCAGTACGGTCCCAACGGCATATTCACCAGCGATCACGCGCTGACATACCTGGAGAAGAAGTTCGCCACCGGTCAGGCCAAGGAATACCGGGTCAAGAAGGTCGAGTCCATAATAGACCGTTCCTTGCTGCCCCACCTGGGCGACACCAGGGATGACCGCATGAAGAAGGCAATCTTCCTGGGTAGGATCGCCAGGTCCGTTCTCGAGCTTTCCCTGGGGAAGCGCAAGGAGGACGACAAGGACCACTACGCCAACAAGCGCCTGAAGCTCTCCGGGGACCTCATGGAGGACCTGTTCCGGGTGGCCTTCACCAACCTGGTCAAGGACCTGAAGTATCAGCTGGAACGCTCCTACGCCAGGAAGAAGGACCTGCGCATCAGCAGCGCCATACGCCCGGACCTTATGACGCACCGCCTGTTGCACGCCCTGGCCACCGGGAACTGGGTCGGGGGACGCGCTGGCGTGAGCCAGCTTTTGGACCGCACGTCCAACATGAGCACGATATCCCATCTGAGGAGGGTGACCTCCTCCCTTACCCGCAGTCAACCCCACTTCGAGGCGCGTGACCTTCACCCCACCCAATGGGGCAGGCTGTGCCCCAACGAGACCCCGGAAGGTCAGAACTGCGGTCTGGTCAAGAACGCCGCCCTGATCATCAACGTCTCCGAGGGATTCCGCGAGGAGGACGTCACCTTCCTGCTCAGGGACCTGGGCATACAGGAGGTCAAGGGGCAGCAGATGTCCGGCACCCGCGTTTACGTGAACGGGGACCTGAAAGGCGTTCACGACAACGCCTTGGAACTCATAGGCCAGATGAGGGCCCGTCGCCGCACAGGCCTTCTATCGGACGAGATCAACATCCGCTACGACGAGGAGATGGACGAGGTCATCATCAACTGCGACGAGGGACGGCTGCGCCGCGCGCTGCTCGTTCTGAAGGACGGCCACCTGATGATCACCCGAAAGCACCTCGAGGACATCCGGGCAGGAAAGCTGCGCTGGTCCGACCTGGTGCGCGAAGGGATACTGGAATGGATAGACGCCGAGGAGGAGGAGGACTCCTTCATCGCCGTCGAGCCTTACGAGATACCTCTCAGATGCGGCAACTGCAATCGGGACATATCCCCCCTGGACATGGACTGGATGAACCCCGGTACCACGGACAAGCAGGCCGAGCTGAAGTGCAGGCACTGCGGCGGCGTGACCAAGGTCGACTATCTTTTCGACAAGGACAACACCCACATGGAGGTAGACCCCATGGTCATCCTGGGCGTCTGCGCCGGAATGGTGCCCTACCCGGAGCACAACTCCTCTCCACGTGTGACGATGGGAGCCGGAATGGCCAAGCAGTCCCTTGGGCTCGCTTCAAGCAACTACCGCAAGCGCCCCGACACCCGCGGGCACATCCTTCACTATCCGCAGAAGCCCATGGTGCAGACCAAGTTCATGGACTTCGTGTCATTCAACCAGCGGCCTGCTGGCCAGAACTTTGTGGTGGCCGTGCTTTCATACCACGGTTACAACATGGAGGACGCGCTCATCCTGAACCAGAGCAGCGTGCAGCGCGGTCTGGGGCGCTCGACGTTCATGCGTACCTACCGCACGGAGGAGCGCAGGTACCCCGGGGGACAGGAGGACCACTTCGAGATACCGTCCCCCGACGTGCGCGGGGCGCGTACCGACTCCTCCTATAACGACCTGTCCGAGGAGGACGGGCTCATATCCCCGGAGACCCCGGTCTCCGGCGGCCACGTGCTGGTGGGAAAGACCTCCCCGCCCCGTTTCGTGGAGGAGGAGGAAGCGAACTTCCTTTCCGGTCACAAGAGACGAGAGACGTCCATCACCGTCCGCTCCGGCGAGACCGGCTGGGTGGACAGCGTCATGCTCACCGAGTCGGAGAACGGCTCCCGACTGGTGAAGGTAAAGGTTCGCGACGAGAGGATACCGGAGCTGGGGGACAAGTTCGCCTCAAGGCACGGGCAGAAAGGCGTGGTGGGGCTGCTGGTCTCTTCTTCTGACATGCCCTTCACCGCCGACGGCATCATCCCCGACCTGGTCATCAACCCGCACGCCATACCTTCCCGTATGACCGTGGCCCATGTCCTGGAGATGATAGGGGGCAAGGTCGGTTCACTGGAGGGAAGGCACGTTGACGGCACCGCTTTCAGCGGCGAGCGCGAGGACGCCCTGCGCCAGGCATTGATAGACTCCGGGTTCCAGAGGTCCGGCCGCGAGGTCATGTACGACGGGATCACCGGGCGCATGATACAGGCCGACGTGTTCATCGGCGTGATCTACTACCAGAAACTGCACCACATGGTCTCTGGCAAGATGCACGTCAGGTCCCGCGGGCCGGTCCAGATACTCACCAGGCAGCCGACGGAGGGAAGGTCCCGCCAGGGCGGTCTGAGATTCGGTGAGATGGAGAGGGACTGCCTGATAGGCCACGGGGCGGCCATGGTCATCAAGGACCGTTTGCTGGACGAGTCCGACGGAACGTTCCAATGGGTGTGCGGCAACCCCAACTGCGGCCACATCGCCATAATGGACAAGAGGGGGTCCTTGCACTGCCCGGTCTGCGGCAACAACTCCAACGTGCACATGATCCAGACCTCTTACGCGTTCAAGCTTCTGCTCGACGAGCTGCTCTCGCTTGGGGTGGCCATGCGCTTACAACTGGAGGATTTGAGATGATGTCTGGAGTATCCAAGAGGATCGGTTCCATCAGGTTCACCTGCCTTTCCCCTGACGAGATCCGCAAGATGTCGGCGATCAAGATCATCACCGCCGACACCTACAACGATGACGGCTTCCCCATCGACCAGGGGCTCATGGACACCCACCTGGGCGTCATAGAGCCCGGGCTGATGTGCAAGACCTGCGGGCACAAGGTGGACGAGTGCCCCGGGCACTTCGGCAACATCGACCTGGCCATGCCGGTCATTCACGTAGGTTACGTCAAGGAGATCAAGAAGCTGCTGCAGGCGACATGCAAATCGTGCGGCCGTCTCGTCCTTACCGAGGAGGACGTCAGGGAGTACGTGTCCCGGCAGGAGACCATGGAATCGCTGGGCAGCGACGCCATCGAGCTCAGGGAGTTCTCCAAGGAGACCGCCAAGGCCGCGGCGGAGAAGGCGCTGAAGGAGGTCTGCCCGCATTGCGGCGTGGAGCAGCAGAAGATCACCCTGGACAAGCCGACGACCTTCCGCGAGGACGGTCACAAGCTGACCCCGAAGGAAGTGAGGGAGCGCCTGGAGCGCATACCGGACAACGATCTCATTCCTTTGGGCATAGACCCGGCGGCCTGCCGGCCGGAATGGATGGTGCTGACGGCGCTGCCAGTTCCGCCGGTGACCGTGAGGCCGTCCATCACCCTGGAGTCCGGGGACCGTTCCGAGGACGACCTCACCCACAAGCTTGTCGACGTGCTGCGCATCAACCAGAGGCTTCGGGAGAACAGGGACGCTGGCGCGCCCCAGCTCATAGTCGAGGACCTGTGGGAGCTTCTGCAGTACCACGTCACCACCTATTATGACAACCAGACCTCCGGCATACCGCCGGCCAGGCATCGCAGCGGAAGGCCGTTGAAGACACTGGTTCAGAGGCTTAAGGGCAAGGAGGGGCGCTTCCGTTCCAACCTGTCCGGAAAGCGCGTGAACTTCTCCGCGCGTACGGTGGTCTCTCCCGACCCCTGGCTTTCCATAAACCAGGTGGGCGTGCCCACCTTCGCCGCCCGCGAGCTGACCGTGCCGGTCATGGTCACCAAGGACAACCTGGAGGTGCTGCGGAACATGGTAAAGCGCGGCCCCGAGCCCGCCGGAGAGGTCTACGCCCCCGGTGTAAACTACATCATACGCGTCGACGGGCGCAGGATACGCGTCACCGACAAGAACGCGGAGACGGTCGCGGAAGGGCTGGAGATCGGCTACAAGGTCGAGAGGCACCTGATGGACGGGGACGTGGTTCTGTTCAACAGGCAGCCTTCCCTGCACCGCATGTCCATGATGGCCCACGTGGTCAAGGTTATGCCCGGCAAGACGTTCCGTCTGAACCTGTGCGTGTGCCCGCCGTACAACGCTGACTTCGACGGGGACGAGATGAACCTGCACGTGCTGCAGAGCGAGGAGGCCCGTGCCGAAGCGCACATCCTGATGAAGGTGCAGGAGCACATACTGTCCCCCCGTTTCGGCGGACCTATCATCGGCGCCATACACGACCACATCACCGGCGTGTTCCAGCTGACGTACAGGAACCCCCACTTCGATAAAGCGCAGACGCTGTTCATCGTGTCCAAGATGGGCGAGAACAAGCTGCCCGAGCCGATCGTGGAGAACGGAAGGGAATACTGGACCGGCAAGGACCTGTTCTCGACGATACTGCCGAAGGACTTCAACGCCCAGTTCAAGTCGCACATCTGCCAGAAATGCCAGAAGTGCGAGAAGGAGGGATGCCAGTACGACGCCTACGTCAAGATACGCGACGGCAAGCTGCTCATGGGCACCATCGACGACAACGCCATAGGTTCCGGCGCCGGCAAGATACTGGACAAGATCGCCAGGGACTACGGGGCTGACCGTGCGCGGGAGTTCCTGGACGACGTGACGAGATTGGCCATCGGGGCCATCATGGTGAGAGGTTTCTCCACCGGCATCGATGACGAGGACATTCCGGAGGAGGCCAAGCGCCAGATAGACGACAAGATCAACAACACCTTCCACGACGTGGACCAGCTGGTGGCGTCCTTTAGGGACGGTACTCTGGACCAGATGCCCGGGCGCTCCCTGGAGGAGACCCTGGAGGTGGAGGCGATGAAGAAGCTGGGCGAGGCCAGGGACGAGGCTGGCCGGATCGCAGGGAAGCACCTGGGCCTGGAGAACGCCGCGGTGCAGATGGCCAAGTCGGGCGCCCGCGGCTCCATGCTGAACCTATCCCAGATGGCCGGTTGCATCGGGCAGCAGGCTGTGCGTGGCGAGCGTCTTTCCAGGGGATACTGGAACAGGACTCTGCCGCATTTCCAGAAAGGCGACCTGGGCGCCCAGGCCAAGGGGTTCGTCAAGAACTCCTACAAGAGCGGGCTCACGCCGACGGAGTTCTTCTTCCACTCCATGGGTGGCAGGGAAGGTCTCGTCGATACCGCCGTGCGTACCTCCCGTTCCGGTTACATGCAGCGCAGGCTGATCAACGCCCTGGAGGACCTCAAGCTCAAGCAGGATGGCACCGTGCGAAACACCGCCGACAGCATCATACAGTTCCATTACGGTGAGGACGGGATAGACCCGACCCGCAGCGTGCAGGGCGAGGCCATCGACCTCGACGACGTGCTGCGAGATGTTCTCGGAGAGCATTATGCCGACCTGCTGTCCCGGGCCGACGACAGGAAGATCAGCCTGTACGCCACCGTGGAGAAGGACCTCATGGAAGCCTCCACGGACGACGATGATGACCAGGACGAGTCCGATTACGATGGCGGGGGTGATGAGTGATGGCACAGAAGGATTTCATCAAGGCCCTTGAGAGAAAGGAGGTCCCCTCGGACACCATAGACATCGTCAAGGAGAAATACACCAACCAGACCGACCTGGTCAAGGCCTCGGTCGAGGACCTGATGGGGGTCGGCCTGGAAAAGGAAGCCGCAGAGGACCTTCTTGCCAGGCTCGGCAAGAAGGACAAGGTCCCCCGGGCGCCCAAGGCCAAGACCGCTTCCCGGAGGAAGGCGGAGAAGAAGCAGCCTGAACCGGCCGCTCCCGTGGTGTACGAGATCCCGGACAAGAGCAAGGAATACTCGACGTTCGAGGAGCAGCTGTTCGAGAAGTGCGCGTCGCTCAAGCTGAAACTGCCCCGGCGTGTGGTGCTGAACATCGCCCGCCGCCTGGAGGGCAACGACATAAGCGAGGAGAACCTGGTCAAGATACTCAAGGTGGCCAACCAGAAGTACACTGACCACCTGATGGACCCCAACGAGAGCGCCGGGATATTGGCGGCGCAGAGCATCGGGGAGCCGGGAACGCAGATGACCATGCGTACCTTCCACTATGCCGGTGTGGCCGAGATCAATGTCACGCTGGGACTGCCGCGTCTCATAGAGATCGTGGATGCCAGGAGGATACCGAGCACTCCGATGATGACGCTGTACGTGAACAAGGAGCTGTCCGGCGACATCGACACAGTCAAGTCCATCGCCTCCAACATCGAGACGACCACCGTGCTGGACCTGGCGGACATAGAGACGGACCTGCACAACATGCGCCTGTTCATAGTCCCGGACCAGAGGAAATGCCATCAGAAGGGCCTGCTGGACCAGGACGGCAACCCCGTCAGGGGCCAGGCCGGCCCGATCGATATGATCCGGGAGAAGGTCTCCCGTCTGCGGGGTATCGTGATCATCGATGAGGTGGCCCGCGAGACGCTGCCGCCGAAGGTGGAGCTGGCGGGAGAGATCGGCGTCGGGTACCTTTGCCTGGAGCCGAAAGAACCATCCTTCAAGAGCCTGCAGAAGGCCTTGGACCTGGTCAAGGCGGCCAAGGTGAAAGGGGTGGAGGGAATATCCCGCGCTCTGCTCAAGAAGAAGGATGACCAGTGGGTCATATTCACCGAGGGAAGCAACCTGCGGGAGGTCCTTAAGATCGACGGACTGGACCACACCAGGGCCTATACGAACTCCATTCAGGAGATCAACGAAGTACTGGGGGTGGAGGCGGCGCGCAACTCCATAATCGAGGAGGCGTCCCACACCCTGGACGAACAGGGCCTGTCCGTGGACATACGCCACATCATGCTGGTGGCCGACCTGATGACCAACGACGGTGACGTCAAGGCCATCGGCCGTCACGGCATATCCGGAAGAAAATCGTCGGTGCTGGCCAGGGCGGCGTTCGAGATCACCGCTGCCCACCTGCTAACCGCGGCCATGACCGGGGAGGAGGACCACCTGGACGGAGTGGCAGAAAACATTATAGTCGGGCAGCCGGTTACACTCGGGACCGGGGCCATAAATCTCGTGTACGCACCTGTTAGGAAGGGGGCATCTGAATGATCGACCTAGGAAGAGCCTTAAAGTCCGCCATGACCACTGGAAAGGTGGTGTTCGGCGTTGAGCAGACGGAAAAGACGGTTAGGAACGGGGAGGCCAAGCTCGTGATAGTGGCCAAGAACTGCCCCAGCGAATACCTGGTCTCCAAGGACCACGGCGTGCCGGTGCACAGGTTCGAGGGCAACAACATGGAGCTCGGTTCCCTTTGCGGAAAGCCTTTCTCGGTATCCTCCATTGCCGTTATCGACAAGGGGGCGTCCAACATCCTTTCGCTGGGCTGAACATGACCGCTGACATCACCTTCACAGAGGAGACCCTGCGCTACATCAGCCTGTTCGAGAAGATCACCAAGGCGAGGGTGCGGGACTGCATGGAGACCGAGGAGAAGCTCGTTTACGTCGTGGACCCTGGCCAGGCCAACCGCGCGGTGGGCAAGGCGGGCGAGAACGTGATAAAGCTCAAGAACACCACCGGCAAGAACATACAGGTAGTGGAGTTCTCCGACGACGCGGAGACGTTCATCAAGAACGTGTTCTACAATTACGGGCCGGAGAAGGTGGAGATCGAGACCCGGGGTAACATCGTTCACGCCACCGTCACGGTCGACCCGGCCGTGAAAGGGCGCGCGATCGGCAAGAACGGCAAGAACCTGAAGATCGCCCGGGACCTGGTCAACCGCCACCACAACGTGCAGAGCATATCGGTGGCCTAGTTCAGGGGCTGCCTCTCCACTTCCAACCGGTCCGCGGTCGGGTATTCCTCGACCAGATAGCAGCGGAACGGCAGCAAGGCGGCGAGGTCCTCCAGGACCCAAGGGGCCACCTCCAACCTGTCCCTGCTCTCATCCAGGTATAGCAGGTCGGGCGGCACATCGTGCCTGTCCTCCAGCAGCTTAGCCGCGGCCGGCAGGTCGTCCGTTTCCACTATGCCCAGCAGCACCATGCCCTCGGACGTGACCAGGTCCATCGGCCTGGCCACCCTTTTTGCCCTTCTCTTCAATCGCTCGCGCAACTGCACCCTGTCCTTGAAGCTGGAGGAGC
>JAAYDU010000015.1 GCA_012729095.1 Methanobacteriota archaeon
ATGGTGGCGATGACCGGCGAGACGGCCTTGTTGTTCTTCTTCCACATTTTCTTCATATGTGTTCAGTCTCCTGGTAGGTTGCCCTACCGGACCATTATCTTACATTGGGGAAATAAATAACTATCTGTGCTGGAATCATTGAAAATCGGAAATATCGCAATTGTTTGGTCTGTTTTCCCGCATCAAGCGAAGCATCGTGATCGATGAACGCCCCTTTCAACGTCACTTGAGCGTCACGATCTGATCGCAGACCAGCTGCAGCATCTCGAGCAGCTCGGGCTTCATCTGCTCCTCGATGCTGAGCAGCACCGGGTACGCCCCCCGGCTCTTCGTGCTGGCCATTAGCACCTGCATGAACTCGTACAGCATGCGAACCTCGTTGTGCGCGGCCAGGGAGTTCACCGAGTCCATGATGACCATGAACTGCTCGTCCCTCCCCTTGCGGAACAGGTACTCCGTCTTCAGGATCACGTATTCCAGCATGGTCGGGCTCTCCACGAACACCGTCTGGGCGTCGTCGTCGGTAGAGCATTCCATGGTGGCGAACGATATGCAGTCCACGAACCTCAGCTTGTCCGTGGATATCTCCAGGGACTCCAGCGCGGAGCGTATGGTGGAGGCGGGGACCGTCACCGAGATGTAGATGCAGGAAAGGCCTTTCTTGTTGCAGAAGCGGTCTATCAGAGCGGTGAGCGTGTCGAAGTAGGCCTCCACGCTTATGTTCAGATCGATCGACACGGCCGGACCTAGCTCGTTCAGCTTCCCGATTATCTGCGGGGCCACCTCTTCCATGTCAGACCCCCCTGAGCATCGGCGTGATCAGCATGCCTTCCGATGTCATGTCCATGACGTACTTGGCGCGGGAGTGCCCGGCCCCGGACATTTTGACGACCTCAAGAACGCGGTAGTTGTCGCCGCGCCGCACGGCGGTGTCCAGCTTCACTATCCCGTCGGAGATGGTGTGTTCCAGGGAGTCCAACGACCCCCCCTCCGAGATGATGATCCCGGTGCACTTGCTGTCGAAAAGCAGGTTCGATAGGGCGATCAGGAAACGGCGGGCCACCCAGCCCTCCATCTCCAGCATCAGCGGGTTGATGGCGTCCAGCACCAGGCGGCCGGCCTTGACCTCCTTGATGACGGACGCGATATCCTCGATTATGGCCTCCGCCTCTTCCCTGGTTATCCTGCCGTCGTCCCTCTCCCCCGACCCCATGTCATCAATGTGCCTGAGAGCTATCTTGCCGTCCTCCAGGAGCTTGGCGTCCGCGTAGTCCAGCTTGGGTATGAAGGCCATCATCTTCTCCGGCCGGTGTGCGGTGGAGATGTACACTCCCTTGTGCCCGGCCAGCGCCCCGCGCATCAGGTATTCGATGCCGAACAGGGTCTTGCCTGAACCGCACGGACCGCTGACGGAGATCATCCCTCCGACGGGGAAGCCCCCGCCCACGATGTGGTCTATGCACTCCATGCCGGTGCAGATCTTCGAGCCGGGGGATATGGCCATGCCCTGATGATGACCATCTGCGGATATATTATTTTTTGAAGGAAAGAATTAGTATTCTGGCGGAGATTGACTGGTCATGAAACCGGTTTTGCAGGTGGCCTTGGACCTCATGCATCTGAAGCGCGCGGTGGAGATCGCCCGCGAATCCCTGGAGGGAGGAGCGGACTGGATCGAGGCGGGCACGCCGCTCATCAAGAGCGAGGGGGCGGAGTGCCTGCGCGTTCTGAAGAAGGAGTTCCCCGGGCGGACCCTGGTCGCCGACATGAAGACAATGGACGTCGGCGCGTTCGAGGTGGAGATAGCCGCGAAGGCGGGAGCGGACGTGGTCACCGTCCTCGGGCTTTCCGATGACGGCACCATATCCGAATCCGTGCTGGCCGCGCGCAAGTACGGCGCGGCGGTGATGGTCGATCTGATCAACGTCCCCGACCAGGCAGCGAGGGCCAGACAGGTAGAGGGGATGGGAGTCTCCTATGTCTGCCTGCACGTGGGAATAGACGAGCAGATGAAGGGCGAGGGCTCGTCCTTGGACGTGATCGCCAAGGTCTCCTCGGCCATAGGCATCCCCTTGGCCGTGGCTGGCGGCATAACGGCCGAGACCGCTCCCCGCATGATCGAGCGTGGCGCCTCCATAATCATCGTCGGCGGCGGCATCATAAAGACCAGCGACGTGCGCTCCGCGGCCAGGGCCGTCAAGGGCTCCATGACTACCGGCAAGGGGCTGCCGAACGCCCTGTCCAGGAAGTACGGGCAGGAGGAGCTGTTCGAGGCCTTCGCCAAGGTCTCCACCTGCAACATCGCCGACGCCGCGCACAAGCGCGGGGTGATGGACAACGGCATCGTCCTTCGCAACGGCCATGGGGCGAAGGCGGTGGGGCGCGCGCTTACGGTGCAGACGAGCAAGGGCGACTGGGCCAAGCCGGTGGAGGCCATAGACCGCGCGAAGAGGGGGGACATCATCGTCATAGACGCCGGGGGGAGCGAGATATCCGTCTGGGGGGAACTGGCGGCCAACAGCGCCCTGGTAAAGGGCGTGGCCGGAGTGGTGATAGACGGCTCCGCCCGGGACATAGACGGCATAATCGATCTCAAGTTCCCATGCTTCAGCCGGCACGTTTCACCGCACGCCGGCGAGCCCAAGGGCTACGGCGGGATAGGCATGGAGATCGTCTGCGGGGGGCAGATGGTACGCACTGGGGATTGGATCATAGGGGACGAGAACGGCGTCATCGTCATCCCCCAGGAGCACGCCGTGGAGCTGGCCAACCGCTCCGTGGACGTTTGGGAGAGGGAGGAACGCGTCAGAGAGGAGATCAAGCGTGGGGGCACGCTGTCCAGCGTGATGCAGCTGGAGAAGTGGGAGCAGGTGAAGTAGAGACCTCCATCTTTTTCCCACAAACGCATTCGAACCTTTCTCCCGTTCTCATCATTTTTTATTCCTAATAGGAATCGCTTGATTCTAATCCTACAAATGTACAGTATTTTTCTGTACTATGCTTGTTTGTTTGCTTAGATAACTATTTATTATACATTTATCTACACTTATTCCGATGTGTTCGATAAACGTCTATTGGAGCACTGAGAAAAGAAACAAACGCCGGGAACGGCCGCCCATTCCTCGCCGGAGGAGCGTGCGGGACCGCTTCACCGCTGTGGAATGCATGGTCACCGCGGCCGAGATGGCCGTGGCCGAAGGCGCTCCCTGCGGGGCCTATCTCCTTCTCCCAAACGCGTTCGAAGGCATGGGTTCTGGAGAGTTGAAACTTAAAATGTGCGGGAACGAACGTTTGATGAAAGAAGGGAGCGGGAACGATGCGTAAGTACGCAGTTCTCGCCCTGACATTGCTAGGCCTCGTGGCCATGCTTCCGGCGGCATCGGCCGCCGATCCGAGCGGCGCGTCGAACCCGGCGACGCTCGAGGGCGTCATGAGCTCGATCAACTACATCTGGGTGCTGATATGCGCCTTCCTGGTGTTCTTCATGCAGGCCGGCTTCGCCATGGTCGAGGCCGGCATGGTTAGGGTAAAGAACGTCGCGAACGTCCTGATGAAGAACTTCATGGACTTCGTGATGGGCACCGTGGTGTTCCTGGTCATCGGTTACTCCCTGTTCATGGGGACGGACATCGGTGGCATCGTGGGCGATCCCACCACGGCCTTCCTGCTTGTAGGGGACGCGTACGACGTCAGTACGATGCTGTCCTGGTTCTTCATGCTGGTGTTCGCTGCGACCGCCGTGACCATTGTGTCGGGCGCCATAGCGGAGAGGCCCAAGTTCAAGACCTACCTCGTATACAGCGCCGTGGTGACCGCGTTCATCTACCCGATGTACGCGCACTGGGTGTGGGGCGGGGGTTGGTTGGCGACCTCTGACCTAATGGTCGACCTGGGCGGCGGGTATGGCGCGCTGGACTTCGCCGGTTCCGGCGTGGTGCACGCGCTCGGCGGAATGCTGGCCCTGGCGGCCTGCGTGGTCATCGGACCGCGCATCGGCAGGTACACCAAGGACGGGAAGCCGCTGCCCATACCCGGTCACAACCTGACCATGGTCATGCTGGGCGGTTTCATACTCTGGTTCGGTTGGTTCGGCTTCAACGCCGGCAGTACCCTGAACGGCAACCAGCTGATCATAGCCAAGATCTGCGTGACCACGGTGATCGCTGCGGCCGGGGGCGCATTGAGCGCGCTGCTCATCTCCTGGAAGAGGGCGGGCGCGGCCGATCTCGGCCTAACGGTCAACGGCATGCTGGGCGGGCTGGTGGGCATCACAGCTGGCTGCGCGTGGGTGGAGCCGTGGGCGGCGCTGCTGATCGGCGTGGTGGCCGGCTTCATCGTTTGTTACGGGGTCTGGCTCATGGAGCGGAAGGGCGTGGACGACGTTGTGGGCGCCATCAGCGTGCACGGCTTCAACGGCCTGTGGGGCCTCATCGCCTTGGGCCTGTTCGCCGACGGCACCTATGGCGTGTACACCGCCGACGGCCCGCTGGTGACCGGTCTGCTTTACGGCAACGCTGGCTTCCTTGCGGTGCAGCTCATCAACGCGGCGGTCGTGGCCATGTGGGCGCTGGGCACCGGTTTCGCCCTGTTCTACGGGCTGAAGAGGACCGTGGGCATCCGGGTCTCCCCGGAAGAGGAGCTGCAGGGGCTGGACATAAGCGAGCACAACGTCTCCGCCTACCCGGAGATGGTGACCAAGGAGCTGACCATGAGCAAGGAGGGGATGCAATGAAAATGATACAGGCGATAATCCGGCACGAGAAGCTTGGCGACGTAAAGTCCGCCCTCTACGATATCGGGGTGGTCGGTCTGAACGTCACCGAGATCCAGGGCCGCGGGGTGCAGAAGGGCGCGACGCGCCAGTGGAGGGGGGCGGTCTACGACGTGGACCTGCTCCCCAAGATCAAGCTGGAAACGGTGGTCGATGATGCCCTCGTGGAGAAGGCCGTGGATATCATCCAGAAGGCCGCCTGCACCGGGAACATCGGTGACGGGAAGATATTCGTCTGGACCGTGGACCAGGTGGTCAGGGTGCGCACGAACGAGCGGGGCAGGGGGGCCATATGAGCTGACGATGAAAAGCGATCTCACAACCCCTGAGGGGAGGGGTGTGCCCTCCCCTCCAAACCTTTTTCCCGTTCTGTACAAGCCTTTATATCGTAGGGGATGCGGATAATGCCCTGATGTCCTACCCGCGCATGAACCTCCATACCCATACCCTGTACTCGGACGGGGACTTCACGGTGATGGAGGTGGTGCGCTCCGCGTTCCAGGCCGGTCTCACGCACATCGCGATAACGGACCACTTCGAGACCTGCAAGATAATCAATCCCCTGAAGCGCATGGACTTCGAGCTTTACCTCAGGGACATCAAGGCCGCCCGGATGATGTACGAGGGGCGCCTGAACGTGCTGGCCGGCGTGGAGATAGACACCAACCCGGAGAGATGCGATTTGCACGAGCTGCCCTTCGACCTGCTGAACGAGCTGGACCTGGTTCTGTTCGAGTACGTGGAGGACCCCCTGCAGGGAGGCATACCGCTTAACGAGCTGCGCTCCCTGGTCAGGGGGCTGAGGGTTCCCTTCGGCCTCTGCCACTGGGACATGGACCGCATATACCGGGAAAGGGACCCGGCGTGGCTGGCCGAAAGACTTGCGGAGATGGGCGCTTTCGTGGAGGTTCCCACGTCCCAGCATTACGCCAGGCAGGGACGGTTCCTCTACGAGCATTCCGAACGGTTCTACCGGGCCTTCGACGGCAAGGTCAAGGTGTCCATAGGCACGGACATGCATCACTCCTTGGGGGAAGTGGGCAACATCGGCCGCGGTCTGGAGTTCCTCTGCGCCAATGGGCTGTGCGGACAGCTGCTGTTCAACGGCCGTGAATGAGAGATTGGTAAGAGGTTTCAGAACCTGCCCATTTCGCTGGCCTGCTGCTTCAGCCTCTTGATCCGCTCGGCCATGGGCGGGTGGGTCATGAACAGATTGGCCAGCCCCCCGCCCCGGAAGGGGTTCACTATGAACATGTTGGAGGACGAGGGGTTGCCGAAACGGATGGGGTCGCGGCGATTGGCGTACTCCAGCTTTTCCAAGGCCCGGGCCAGATGCATCGGCCGGCCTATGAGCTTGGCCCCCTCGCGATCGGCCTTGTACTCCCGGTTGCGGGATATGGCCAGCTGAACTATCATCGCCGCTATCGGAGCGGTTATGGCCACCAGCAATGCGATGATCATCCCGCCCTCGTTACGGCGACCGTTGAACAGCGCGCCGTAGAAAGCGAAGCGCGCGGCGAAGGATATCGCTCCGGCTATGGTGCTGGCCACGCTCATCACCAGTATGTCCCTGTTCTTTACGTGGGCCATCTCGTGGGCCATCACGCCTGCCAGCTCGTCATCGTCCAGCAGACGCATGATGCCCTCCGTGGCGCAGACCACGGCGTTCTTCGGATTGCGCCCGGTGGCGAACGCGTTGGGGTTGCTGGTCGGGATTATCCCGACCTTGGGCATGGGCATGCCGTTCATGGTCGCGATGTTGCGCACGATGCGGTACAGCCTGGGGGACTCGGCCTCGCTGACCAGCCGTACGCGGTACGACCAAAGCACTATCTTGCTCGAGTAGAAGTACGATATCACGTTGATCAGGCTGGCCAGGACCAGGAACATCAGCGCTCCCAGCACCCAGTTCCCCAGGAACATCGAGCCTACCAGCCAGCCTATGGCCACGAACAGGCCGAGCATGAACATGAACAGACCAAAGGTCCTAATGGACGCTCCCATCTCTTTTCACCCGCTCGATTCGATATTGGCGGCAATATTTAAAGTTTGTTAGTGGTTCTATAAAACATTATCTTAGAAGCCGGGCGTCCAGCATATTGCGACGGATCCGGCCTTGCGTTCCAGGAAGGATTAATACCGCGCAGGCTTTCACCGTTCCGATAGAAATGAGGGCAGTGGTTACAGGGGCCGCGGGGTTCATAGGAAGCACGCTCACCGACCTTCTTCTGGCCGAGGGGCACGAGGTGGTGGGGGTCGACAACTTCGACGATTACTACTCGGGCAAGATGAGGTTCCTGAGCAGGCACCTGGAGAACAAGGACTTCAAGCTGCTGGAGACGGACATACTGGACCTGGACGCCTTGCGTCAGAGCTTCGAGGACGCCGACGTGGTGTTCCACCTGGCCGCCCAGGCCGGGGTGCGCATCTCGGTGAAGGACCCCCTCCGCTCGCATCACGCCAACACCACCGGCACCTTGAACGTGCTGCTGGCCGCCCGGGACGAGGGCGTCAGGAGGGTGGTCAGCTCCTCCTCGTCCTCCGTGTACGGCAACGCGGTGCGGCTTCCGGCCAGGGAGGAGGATCCCACGGTGCCCATATCGCCCTACGCCGCCAGCAAGCTTGCCGCGGAGCAGTACTGCCGCCTGTTCTACGAGCTGTACGGCCTGCAGAGCGTGTCCCTGCGCTACTTCACCGTCTACGGCCCGCGGCAGCGCCCGGACATGGCCATACGCATATTCACCGACCGCGCCCTGGACGGTTTGCGTCCGCAGATCTTCGGGGACGGCGAGCAGACCAGGGACTTCACCTTCGTTTCCGACGTGGTGGACGCCATAAGGCGCTGCGCGGACTGCCCCGATCCGAAAGGGGGGGCCCTGAACATCTGCAGCGGCTCCACCGTCAGCGTCAATCAGGTGGTGAGTTCCATACTGAAGGCGGTGGGCCGCGAGGACCTGGAACCGGAGCACCTTCCGTCGCAGCCGGGGGACGTCGATCACACCTGGGGCGACAGCGGCAAGGCCAGGGAGCTTCTGGGATGGCAGCCTAAGATAATGATGGACGAGGGGCTGGGCCGCTTCGTCGATTGGTACAGGACCGTGGGAAAGGTCTAGGCCGCCAGGTATATGACGCTGCGCCCCTTCTGCTCGGCGCGTATGGCACCTTTCTCCACCAGCTCCAGAAGCCTCTGGGAAAGCTCCTCCTCTTCCATGGGCACGGCCTTGAGCAGCTCGTGGAACGTGCGCCCCTCCTTGAGCTCGTCCATGAGCACCTGCCGGGAGCGCTCGGCCATGACCTTGGCCTCCGCGGCGGCCACCTCCTCCTGCCGCTCGGCGATTATGCCGTCCAGATAGGCGTTCACCTTCTCGTGCACGGCGGACCGGAAGCTCTCAGGGTCCTCTTCCAGCAACCCGCTCAGCTCCATGGGCTCCATGTTCAGCTCCCGCAGACGGGATAGCCTCTGGCGGTAGCCGGTGGCCGCCATCCCCTCCACCGTTCCCAGGGTCGGGATGTATCGGACCTCCAACCCCTTCAGGGCCTCGTGCGTTCCCTCCAGCAGCTGGGCCATCTCGGCCTCGTTCAGAACCTCGATCTCGTATCCTGGGACGCCGGGCACCTTCTTGAAGCCCTTGCCCTGGAACACCAAGTCCACCTGGCCGGGGGAGCTGCCGTCGCTGGAGTATATGACCCTGATGTACGCCTTCATGCCGATCGGGACAAAATATTCCGGGTTGCCTATATAGTTTGGTATGTCGCCCGGGCGCATTACAACCTATTTATCCGCCGGATGGCATCGGGGATGGCGTGAACAGGGAGACCGCGTTCGCCATGGACCTATTCCGGGAACACTACCGCAGGTCCCCCCCGCCAGCCCCGGCCGATCTGCGGCAGCGGGAGTTCGGCTTCATGTTCTTCGATCGCGATTTCGTGAGGAGGCACATGGGCTTCCTGGAGGAGAACGACCTACGGCGATTCCTGCTGAACCAGGTCCCGTCGCACGCCTACTTCTCCTCCGCGCTGTACGAGCGCCCCTCGGCCCCCACCATGGACCTCAAGGGCTGGAAGGGGGCGGACCTGATCTTCGACCTGGACGCCGACCACATCAGGGGAGCGGAGGGGCTTTCCTACGAGGATATGCTGAAATTGGTGAAGAAGGAGGCCATGGCCCTGCTGGACCGTTTCATATTCGGGGAGTTCGGTTGCGACGAGCGGCTTGTTCGCATAACCTTCTCCGGGGGGCGCGGGTATCACATACACGTTAGGGACCCCAGGGTGCGCCGCCTCGGCTCGCACGAGCGCGGCGAGATAATCGATTTCGTCACCGGCACCGACCTGGACCTTGAGAGCGTTTTCCCCTCCTCGGCGGTCATGAAGAAGGATTTCAAGGAGAGGGTCAAGGTGGAGCGCGCGTATCGCATCCCCGGGAAGGAAGAGGGGGGCTGGCGCCTTCTTGGCCGCGAGGCCTTGGAGATGGTGGCCAAGGAGGCGGGGGTCATGAACGACGAGGGGCTTCGTGAAAGGTACCCGGCGCTGCAGAGGGCCAAGGACGCCACCCTGGCCGACCTGCGGCGGTCCCTGCACGGCATGCGCGGGGACTGCACCGGGCTGGAGCTGATGCTGCGAGAGAACAGCCTGGAGTACTTCACCTCCGACCGGGTGAAGGAGCTGTTCATACAGATGGTGCTGCAGACCCTCAAGGAGAGGATGACCGGGCAGATCGATGAGCCGGTCACCAGGGACGTCAAGAGGCTGATACGCCTTCCCGGCTCGCTGCACGGGAAGACCGGGCTCAAGGTGGTCACGCTGGAGCGGGACGCCATGAACGACTTCGATCCCCTGCGGGACGCCGTTCCGGACGCGTTCCCGGACCGGCCGGTGAAGGTGCGCCTGAAGGAGCCCGTGTCGATACGCGTCCGGGACCACCTTGTGCACGGTTCAGGCGACATGGAGGTGCCGGCCTTCGCCGCCCTTTTCCTGGTCCTGCGCAGATGGGCCGTCCTGGTCCCGTGAGATTACGGCCCTGACAGGAATCTTTATTAAGTGGCCAGGGAATTATTTGCGGGACCTCATGAAATATGACAGCGGGCGTTTTGGGGGCGGTTATCGCCTAATGCATATACACAACACCAAGAGGTACCTGTTCCTGGTGCAGGCCGCCCTGGTGCTTATATTCGCCGCCTATCTGGTGTACGCCGGTGGCGGCCTGGTGGCCAAGCCTTTCTACCTGGGCATCAACTCCTTCCTGTACTTCGTGCTGCTGATGGTCCTCCTGATAATGGCCGAGTCGTACGTCTTCACCGCCCTGGAGATGCGCTTCGTCGACAGCGAAAGCGCGAAGTTCCTGATCACTCAGCGCACCTTCCGCGCCGCCCTGTCCTGGGCCGTGGTCTGGTTGGTCGTGATGCTGCTCTTCGTGCTGCCCTTCCTGCCGGGAGCTGTGACGGACGTCACCCGCAGCAATGGGCAGCTGACCGCCGATTCCTCGGACGTCCCAGCCCATTTCGTGATGTTCAACAGTGACATGTTCGGGCTGACCGAGGCCTCCATCATCGAGGTGACCGCCTTGGGGGAGGTGGACGTCTTCGTGCTCACGGAATACAACTACCTTCTCTTCGAGGACCGGGGGGCGGAAATACTGGGCGGTTACCGGGTGAACGCCAACGATTACCTGGCCGCCCCGGACCTGACGATTGATTTCCCCGACATGCCGCATGGCCGGTTCTACGTTCTGTTCTACTCCCTGAACGACGTGCCGGTAGAGGTCGATTACACGGTGGAGAAGGAGATCTCCAACAGCCTGATGGACTACATGCCCTTCATGTCCCTGGCCTTCATAGCCCTGAACGGGCTGGCGGCGGGGTACATGATGCTGCTGAACCGGCGCTACAAAGAGGGCATCTACCGGTGAAGAGCGCAGCAGACGCTGCTCTCCAGGATGCTCCAGCCCCTTTCGCGGATGGCGTTCAGCGTTCCCTTTGACGGGTTCGCGATCCCTGCCGCCCCCGCCTCCAGGGCCGCCATCTCCACGTCCGGACGGCCGCGGGGCCGCATGCACCCCAGCAGGACCGGGCGATGTTGCTCGCGGCATTCCTCCACCGCCCTGATCAGTCTTTCCTCCCAGCCCCCGACCTTTCGTCCGAGGAGGGAGAGCAGCACCAGGCAAGGCACGTCCGCCCGGCAGGCGGCCCGTACCGCCTCCAGCTCGCACCCCTCGTCTCCCGCCCCCAGGAGCACGTGGGGCGCCACCCTTCCCGGGGCGGCCCGGCAGAGGGCCCGGAAGGAGACCAGGTGGTCCTGGTGGGCGCCCCTCAGGTGCATCCTTTCCCTGATGAGGGCGGGGTCCAGCACCAGGTCGAACGATATGCGGTCGGCCTTGCTGCTGGCCAGCATTTCCGCCTCGCCCTCCGTGACCAGTCCCGGGTGCAGGTTCACCAGCAGCGGGGTGGCCTCCTTGATGCACTTCACCGTATCCAGGTATGGGAGCAGCGGCACCTTTCCCTGGGCATCGCAGCCGCCGCTGAGCAGGAACCCGGAGCATCCCCGCGCCAGCAGCCCCTCGGCGAGGTCCCGGAGCGCGCCAGGGCCTTCGACCTTGGTCATGCCCTTTAGGTAGCGCCCGCGGCAGTGCTCGCACATGAGCTCGCATCGATCTCCGGTGACGGAGAGGGAGGGAAAGCACCGCCCGGGCCGGTAGACGGCGATGGTCCGCATGGTTGGCGGATGCGCTGCCGACCAAAAGCTTTATTGGGTGAACCTCGTTCCTCGGCCGAGGCAAGCCCGATGAAAGCTTTTCAGGTTATAGGCTCCTACGATGCTAGCAGAGTTGGCTACCGCAAGAGCATGCAGAACTTCAGCGTCCAAGTGGCCGCCGAGGATGAGAACGCTGCCAGGGAGAAGGTGCTGTCCGATCTGGGCAGCAAGCACCGCAAGAAGCGCGTTGAGATAACCTTCAGCGAGATCAAGCCGCTGGCCGGCGCCGACGTGACCGACCCGATCGTGAAGCACCAGATCGGTGAGGATTGATGAACGAGCAGGAGATGCGCCAGGCCATGGGGGTCCTGGAGGCCTACAAGGCCCAGCTCGAGGCGATCAACGAGCAGGGCCAGCTGCTGCAGATGTCCCTGGAGGACTATTTCCGGGCCAAGGACACGCTGTTGGCCGTGTCCAAGGGAAAGCCCGGGGACGAGGTGCTCATGCCGGTGGGAGGCAGCTCTTACGTTCACGCATCGATAGTGCACAGCGACCGCGTGCTGGTCGGGGTGGGCACCAGCGTGTCAATGGACAAGCCGGTCGAAGAGGCCATTGCCACCGTCGAGGCGCGCATCGGGGAGATGATGGATGCCTTGAAGAAGGTGAGCGAGAGCCGCACCGTCCTCGAGTCGAAGATGCAGCAGCTGTCCCAGGGCCTGCAGCAGGGCCTGAAGTGAAGGGTCCATGTTCGATTCCCTGAAGAAGCTCTTTGGCCTTAGCAAGAAGGAGATAGAGCCTTCCGTCAAGGTCGAGGAGGTCGTCGGCGACTCCGGGAGGAAGATCTCGGAGAAGGACCTTGACGAGCTCCTCTGGGAGCTGGAGCTCGTTCTTCTTGAGGCGGACGTCGCCCTGCCCATAGTGGAGGAGATCAAGGCGTCCGTCAAGGCCGACCTGATGGGCAAGCGGGTAGACCGTTCCTACCGGGTGGAGGACGCCATCGAGATGGCGCTGAAGAACGCCGTGCGCAGCGTTCTCAAGGGAAGCGAGTTCGATTTCGACTCTTTCATCGCCGGCCATGAGAGACCGGTCATAGTCATGTTCTTGGGGATAAACGGAACGGGAAAGACGACAGCGATAGCCAAGCTCACCAAGCGCCTGCAGGCGCAGGGCTACAGCGTCGTGCTCTCCGCCTCGGACACCTTCAGGGCGGGGGCCATAGAGCAGATAACCATTCACGGCGACCGTCTGGGCAGCAAGGTGATAAAGCACCAGGCCGGGGGCGACCCGGCAGCGGTGGCGTACGATGCATTGGAGCACGCCAAGGCCCGCCAGAAGGACGTCGTGCTGGTAGACACCGCCGGGCGCATGCAGACCAACGCCAACCTCATGGACGAGATGAAGAAGATCAAGCGCGTGGTCAAGCCCCATCTCACCGTTTTCGTGGGGGACTCCCTGGCCGGCAACGATGCTATCGAGCAGGCCAGGACGTTCGAGCGGGAGATAGGGATCGACGCGGTGATCCTGACCAAGATCGACGCGGATGCCAAGGGCGGGGCCGCGCTGTCCATAGCCCACTCCATAAAGAAGCCGATAGCCTTCCTGTCCACCGGTCAGGGCTACGACGACATCATCAGGTTCGAGGGGCAGTGGATGGTGGACCGGCTCTTCAACGACAATAAGGGTTGAAGGGGTTTTTCAGGCCTGGAACTGGCTGCCGCAGCACAATGCCGCCAGGACTATGGCGAACACCTTGGCGTCGTTCACCAGGTTTTCCACGACGCTGTACTCGTTCGGAGTGTGCGCCAGTTCATCTATGGTCTGCCACACGTAGGCGTTCATGCCTGCCAGTCGGAAGAAGTTGGCGCAGGTCCCGCCGCCTATGCCCACCGGGTGGGGTTCGCTGCCGCGGACGCGCTTGACCGCCCACTTCAGCGCCTTCATGCCCTCCCCTTCCAGGTCGGACGGGGGCCCGCTGCGGGTCAGCTGCACCGTCTCCATCTTGATCTGGGTGCCGGTCTTCTGCTCGAATATGCCCAGCACCGCGGTGATGTCGCTGCGCACGGCGTCGACGTCGTAGCGGGGGAGTACGCGGCAGTCGAAGTAGAAGACGTCCTCGCCGGGAATGGTGTTCACGTTCCCGACGGTCTGCAGTCGCTTGGTCGGCTCGAAGGTGCTGCGGCCGGGGTTGAACAGGTCGTCGGACTCGTTGTACTTGCGGTGCAGGAAGTCCTGCAGGAAGACTATGAGCTCGGAACCGACGCGCATGGCGTTCGTGCCCAGGTCAGGCCGGGAGGCGTGAACCTGCTTCCCGGTGACGGTGAACTTCAGCCACATTATGTGCTTCTCGGCGATCTCCACCTCGTCCCCGCGGGGCGTCCCGTGGTCGGGCACGAATATGATGTCGTCCTTGCCGAACACCCCTTCCTTGAGCAGGAACTGTATGCCGTGCTCGTTGCCCGCCTCCTCGTCGGCCACCAGCACCAGTCCCAGGTTGCGCTCCATCTCCACGCCCATGTTCATCAGCGTCTCGGAAGCGAACAGCCCGGCCACAAGCGCTTGTCCGTTGTCCTCGGATCCCAGCCCGTACAGCTTGCCGTCCACCAGGCGCGGCGAGAACGGGGGAGTGTTCCAGGAGTTGAGGTCGCCCGGAGGCACGGTGTCCATGTGCGCCACTATCCATACCGTCTGGTCTACCTTGCCCTTCTTCTTGGCGACGATGTTCGGCCTCAGCCGCAGACGGACCCTCTCATCGAGCGCGTCGTACATCTCAACGTCGTCGAACTTGGAGTGGTCCAGTATGTCCCTGAGATAGCGGGACCTCTCCAGCTCGCCGCTCCCTCCGCTCTCCGGACCTATGGCCGGTATCCTTATGAGCTCGCTGAGGGCCTCGACCATCTCATCCTTGTGGGACCCTACCTGGGCCAGTAACTGTTCGAGACTGGGCATTGGAATCGACAATAATTGAGATTGATATTATAAAATGTATTGGTAATGGGTTTCAGACGCGGACGGCCATGGACACCGCGTTCCCTCCGCCAAGGCACAGGGTGGCCAGGCCAGTGCTCTTGCCCCGGTCCTTCAGGGCGTAGATCAGGGAGGTCAGCACCCTGGCCCCTGAGCATCCTATGGGGTGCCCGAGGGCTATGGCCCCGCCGTTCACGTTGAAGCGGTCCTCCGGCACCTTGAGCTCCTGGCGCACCACGTGAGATGCGGTGGCGAAGGCCTCGTTGTGCTCGAACAGGTCGAACTGCTCTATGTCCATGTTCAGCTTGTCAAGCAGCCTGCGCGTGGCCGGGATGGGGGCCTCCATGATAAGCTCCGGCCGGGTGCCTCCGGTGGCGTATCCCATGATCTCCGCCAGCGGCTCTATCCCCCGGGCCTCAGCGAACTCCCGGGAGCACACCACCAGGGCGGCCGCCCCGTCGCTGAGCTGCGAGGCGTTCCCGGCGGTCACCACGCCGCCCTTCTTGAAGGACGGGGACAGCTTGGCCAGCACCTCGGGGGTGGTGTCCGGGCGTATCCCCTCGTCCCTGTCGAAGACGGTGTCGGCCTTCCTGCCCTTGACCACTACGGGCACTATCTCCTTGTCGAACCGGCCCTCCGTTTGCGCCCTGTGCGCCTTCAGGTGTGACTGGCAGGAAAGCAGGTCCGCCTGCTCCCTCGTCACGTTGAACCTCTCGGCGGTGATCTCGGCGGTGATGCCCATGTGCGTGTCGTTGAATATGTCCCACAGCCCGTCGTGCACCATGTGGTCTATCATCTTGCTGTCCCCGAGGCGATAGCCGAAGCGTGCCTGCTTAAGAAGATAGGGCGCCGAGTTCATGTTCTCCATCCCACCGGCCACTATCGCCTGGTATTCCCCGGCCTTGATGGCGTTCGCGGCCAGCATTACTGTTTTCATCCCGGACCCGCAGACCTTGTTGACGGTGGTGGAGCCGATCTCGTAGGGAAGGCCGGCACCCACGGCGGCCTGGCGCGCCGGGTTCTGTCCCAGCGAGGCCGAGAGAACGTTGCCCATGAGGCACTCCTCGATGTCCGACGGCTGAAGGCCCGATCGCTTCACCGCTTCCTTTATGACGACCTCCCCCAGCTGGGTGGCCGGCACGTCCTTGATGGTCCCGTTGAACTTGCCCACGGCGGTCCTTGCCGCACTGATGATGACGACATCCTGCATGATATTTCACCCCGCCAGATGGCTGGTCGGGTTTTTCATCTCATAGAACGATGGGGTATAAATCTGTGTCGATAACGTCATACGGCTACTGTCGTTACAGGCCCATTCGCTTGAGCGGTTTTCCGAGATGCCGGCGGGCGCAAACCGGCGGTTCATACCATCCCGGGGAGATCGCCCTGGGCACCTCTTCCATCAGCGGCTCCAGCTGGTTCCTGCTGCGGCATCTCTTGCAGCGATAGCCTCCCGAGGAGCCGATGGACTTGGTCGGCCCGCCACACGAGGGGCATCGGGGATTGGCCATCTTCCTGGTCACCGGGACCAGGGATATCACCTGCATCTTCTCCACGTTCAAGGTCCTGGGCTCCTCCCTGAGCTCTCCGAAAAGACGCAGTCGGTCCCCGGGGCGCAGCTCGCGGACGATGTCCCGGAAGTCCTTGGTTGGCTCGTACGCCGCGCACTCGAGCCTTCCTTTCGAGGTGGAAACGGGGAAGATGACGTGCCCCCCGGCCACCGTCGATGGGTCGCCGATGACGGTGGCCATGAAATCATAGGAGCGGTTCGGCAGGTCCGGTTCCCCGCGTACGAGGTGATCGTCAGTGCCCTGGTTGCTGAGGAACATCAGCCAGCGGGCCGGCGGTTCGGACCTGATGCTGAAGACGGCGGACATGAGCTCGCGGGGATCGTCCCCCCTCACTCCGAACAGCACCGGGCAGGGGGTGTGCGGCGATATGGCCCTTCTCCCGGTGCGGTGGTCGAAGTTGTTGAACGTGCTCGTGTAACGAAGGTCCATCTCCTTCACCGATATATCGTCCAGGTATCGGGGGGTCCCCCATCTCTCCCTTTCCCGATAGGATATGATCTCGTATGTGCGGTCCCGGGGCCTCCAGGCCATGGCGGCCGACGCTCCTATCAACCCTCGACCTCCCTCCCATCCCACCATGTCGGCGCCGATGCGCTGCAGCTCCTGCAGGGTGTCCTCCTTTCGAACGATCTCGCGCACGGCCTTCCAATAGAGCGCCTGGGCAGGCTTCCTGTCGCTGACCACCAGCCCGGGGCTGGCATCCTCCGATGTCCTGGACCATTTTTCGACGGTCCTTTCCGCAACTTCCAGGACCAGGGAGCGGTCGGCCTCCTCGTACATCCTGCGGTAGCTGTACACCGGGGTGCCGTCCAGCTCCCCGACCATGTCGCACTCCCCTCGTCCGATGCCCAGGTTCAGGCACAGCGCCCCGTTCCCTCTTGTTTTCCAGGGCACGGCGGGGTTCAGCCTTACCAGCCTGGGAAGGCCTATGAGATCGTACACCCTGAGGGCCTTGATAATCTCGGTGGCTAGGAAGGTCGTGCACATCGATTCCAGAGAATCGGTGTCGTCGAAGGCGACTAACATGCTGTTCCGGCGAGCGGGTTGGGCCTAGAAGTAACTTTCATCGAGGTGAAATCTTGAATACTTGGTTTTTCGATTTCCCCCTTCATGACCAAGCCGATCAGTGTGGAGAGGGGGCTGGAGATATCGTCCTTGTCCATCGTCCTAGGTGCCGTTCTTCTTCTGGTCGGGGTGGCCGACGCTCTGGACTGGTCCTTGGACCTGGGCGGATGGGGTTTCTACGCGGGAGCCGCGGGCGTTCTAGTCATGATCGTCGGTGTGGTCTGGACCGTTTCGATATTTCAGAGGAGATGGAGGTTCAGTGTTCTTATGGGGGAGAGGAGCAAGGCCGCCTTCGTACGCTCCTTGGACGAGATAGAGTATGCGGCTTGGAGGCTGCCTTCGAAGTATGACGAGCTTCTTGCAGATAAGAAGAGGGAAATGGGAGTGAAGTAGAGGGGGACCCCATTGTTTCATATGGAACCGTTCTTAGGGCGTCGGTCTCTGGACAGTCGTTATTTGATCGGAAACATTGTTTTTTAATAGTTTATAATCATATATAATATAATCAATAAAAATCGATTATCTATCTATCATATATCGAATCGGTTCCACTTGAAACGTCACGGATCCCCGGCAATGAATAGAGTCGGTCCATAACCTTTTCCAGGTAGTCATGGTGGCATCTGAACGTCACATCGGCCAGCTCGGTGTACACAACCGACTCCACGAAGCACTCGTCGAACAACCTGGATATCTCGGTGGCGGCCCTCTCTCCGTTGTCCGCTTTGAAACGGACTATCACTGGTGGTAGGAAGAAGGAACGCACCGTATCAAGAAGCTCGTCCACTCCCTCCCCGGTCACCGCCGAGACGCCGATAACAGACAACGGGTCCAGAACGTCATATATCATCCCTATCATCTCCATCGGCCGATCAGGGTCCTGGTCCATCTTGTTCAACGCTACAAGCAACCTGCCTTTCAACACACCCTTCCCCAGTATCTGCTGGACGGCCATAACCTTGGAGCTTACGTCGAACAAAGGCTCCGATGAATCCACCACCAAAACCACAAGGTCGGCGGTGAACACGTCCTGCAAGGTGTTCCTGAAGGATTCCACCATGAAATGCGGCAGGTCCTTGAGAAATCCCACGGTGTCGGTCAGCAGCACCCTGGAAGAACCGACCCTCCTGGTCGTTGTTCCCAAAGTGGAGAACATCCTGTCGGCCACCAGGACCTCCTCCCCGGTCATCCTGCGCATCAGGGAAGATTTTCCGGCGTTCGTGTAGCCGGCCAGGCAAACGGTCCTGAAACCCTTGTAGCGTCGAACCCCCCGGCGCAGGTCCCCGTCCCTGGCCAATGACCTAAGCTCTCCCTCTATCTGAGCGATCCTGCGCCTTATGAGGTTGTAGTAAACGTCCACCTGGTATTCCCCGCCTCCCAGGAACCCCGGGTGCTCCCCCGCCTTGGCGCTGTGCACCCACTCCCTCATCAACGGCACCTGGTAACGAAGCTTTGCCAGCTCCACCTGCAGTTTAGACTCTCTCCCCTCGGCCCTGCTGGTGAATATGTCCAGAACCACCGCTATGCGGTCCAGGCACTCCACCTTGAGACCGTTCTCGATGTTGAAGTGCTGCGATGGTTTGAGCTCCCCGTTGATCACCAGCACCTCCACCGGGCTCTCGCCCAACAGCTCCTTAAGCTCGTTGAACCGCCCCCTTCCCAGGTAATATGTCTGGTCCGGATGCGAGCGCCTCTGCATCACCTCGTACACGATCTCTATATCGGCCGAGCGGCACAGCTCCTCTATCTCCGCCGTGTCCCGGTCGAGACTTATCAACGCTCCCCTTCTCAAGTCAGTACATCCTCGCACCTCAATCCCCCACGGTTCATTTACCTTATTTGGTAACAGACCTTTTCAGCGTTCCAAAGGAAATCAAGGGGTGGGGGCTGTATCTGGAAATATGAAAACGCTAGCGCTTACTTCCTGTAAAAGGGATAAAAGTAAGGTTCTAGTAAATAGACACGTAATGTCCTCTTCCTTACTTTGTAGGGCCTTAATCGACCTGAGAGGGGCACCATGGAATCCAATGTATTCACCCAGCATATGGACCGCAAGCAGATCTTCAAGAAGAACAACAGGGAGATCCTGCGCCCCTCCTACATACCGGACGTCCTTCCGCACCGTCAGGACGAGATCAACTCCCTGGCCTCGGTGCTGGTCACGGCCCTCAAGGGGGAGCGGCCCAGCAACATCCTCATATTCGGGAAGACAGGAACGGGAAAGACAGCCTGCGTCAAGTTCATCGGCAACGAGATCAAGAAGGCCGGCGGCGACGAGGGCAAGGTCACGTTCATCTACATGAACTGCGAGGTCGTGGACACCTCCTACGGAGTGCTGCAGAACATCGGCAACCAGTTCGTCAAGGACTTCGATCAGCGCATTCCCTTCACTGGGTTGAGCATAATGCAGGTGTACAACATGCTCAGGGACAAGCTGGACGAGCAGAACCACGTCATAATAATAGCCCTGGACGAGATAGACAAGCTGGTCTACAAGAGCGGGGACGACGTGCTGTACCACCTTTCCAAGATAAACGACGATCTGCGGCACGCCCGGGTGTCCGTGATCGGGATATCAAACGACCTCCTCTTCACCGAAATGCTGGACCCCCGGGTGCGCAGCCGCATGGAGGGGGAGAAGATGGTCTTCCCTCCATACAACGCCGACCAGCTGAAGGACATTCTTAGGCAGCGGTCCTCGTTAGCCTTCGATGATGGGGTGCTCGAGGAGGCCGTGATCCCTCTGTGCGCGGCATTGGCCGCCCAGGAGCACGGGGACGCCAGGCGCGCTCTCGATCTTCTGCGCATCGCCGGCGAGATAGCCGAGAGGGAGAACGTTGACAAGGTGCAGGAGATGCACGTGCTCAAGGCCAAGAACAAGATGGAGCTGGACTGCGTGAGCGAGGCCATACGCACGCTGCCCACGCAATCCAAGCTGGTGCTCATGTGCATAGTCAACAACGTGGAGAGGGGAACGGAGAGGCTCACAACCGGGGACGTGTACGAGACGTACAAGGAGACCTCCCGGATCTTGGGAATGGGCCCCCTGACCCAGAGAAGGATCACCGACCTCATATCCGAACTGGACATGATGGGCATCATACATGCCAGGGTGCGCTCCTTCGGCAGGGGAGGACGGACCAAGGAGATAGACATGGGCGTGCCCCTGGCGGATGCGAAGAAGGTGCTGGAGGAGGACGAGGTGTTCGTGGGCCTCAAGCACTACAAGCAGAAGAACCAGACCACGTTGATGTGATCACTTCTCGCGCCGCAGGCGCTTCCTGATCCCGGCCCAGACATCTATGCCCCTTCTCTGAAGCACAAAGCCCGCCACGTCCAAGGCGAGGGGTACCAGTATCACCAGGGCCAGGACCACCAAGAGGCCGGTCTTGCTGTTCTCCGGGGTGCTATCCGGCATGTCGCCGTTCACCCACAGTTTTATAAGCCCGAGCCAGGGAAGTTCCGCCTTGGCCTCGCCTATTATCCACTCGTCCCTCACCGGCTCCCGGCAAATGGCGGCGGTGGACTGGTCGTATATGCCGACGTACTGGCCCCCGTTGAAGGCCACGTTGTGGTCACCCATGGTGATGAGCCCGTCATGACCGAGGCCGCGCTCGAGGTAATGGGAGATCAGCGAGGACAGGTCGACCTGAAGCAGCGCCGACATGTACCCCACGTCATAGATCTCGACCACGCCGGTGAGGTTCCACCAGCGCCCGTCCTCAAGGTCCCCGTTCCCCCACTTGCCCGCAGGCAGGCCGGCCAGCGACGGTATGTCGAAGCTGGAGGAACTGGCGTTGAACTCCAGCCGCAGCATGGCCCGGTGTATGATGGGGGTGAGGTCGGAACGGCCGTAGCGCTCGTACACGATCACATCGCCATAGTCCCCGAAGGTGCGGGACCCGTCCGAATAGCATTCCACGTACGTTCGGACGTCGGAACCGTCCGAGGACCGCACGATGACCAGGTCCCCTGTGTCTATCACCCCCAGGTAGCTGCTGTCATCGCTGTGCTGCATGCTGGCCGATTCCACGACGTACACCGGAGGCCACATGCCGGCGTAGACCAGCATGGCCATCAGCAACAGGCCGGCGATAAGAAGACCGCCGAACAGCACCTTGTACTGTTTTACCGAACCCCACAGCTTACCAGGTAAATCGGACAATGGACCACTTAACCAACTTTCCGGTTATTAAGAGTGCCGAACAAGGGATTAATATCACCCGCTGTCATGCGGGGAACGATGAGCGAAAGGCCTGACAACGACACCTACTTCATGCGCATGGCCGAGCTGGTGGCCACCCGCTCCACCTGCCTGCGCCGCCACGTGGGGGCCGTTATCGTCAAGGAGAAGAGAGTGCTGACCACCGGGTACAACGGAGCGCCCCGCGGCCTCAAGCACTGCGAGGAGGTAGGCTGCGTTCGCCAGCAGAACAACGTGGAATCCGGGACCCGCCACGAGCTATGCCGCGGCGTCCACGCCGAGCAGAACGCGGTCATCCAGGGCGCGTACTTCGGCATCAGCATAAAGGGGGGAACGGTGTACACTACGAACTTCCCGTGCGTGCTCTGCGCGAAGATACTGCTTAACGCGGGCATCGAAGAGATCGTCTACCAGGATAACTACGTGGACGAGCTCTCCAAGCAGATATTGGAGGAGGCGGGGATCAAGGTGAGGCGCTACGAGAAGAATTAATATTACAACATAATATATATTATATTTCTAATCATTAACGGTTCCGCCGATTCCTATGTTAATTTTTAACGCTCAAATGCTGGCATTTTACTCATAATTCCTATGAAGAATCGTAATTAATGACACCCGAAGCTTAATTTTTCATCCACTCAGGCTCGAAATAGCAAATGATTTATATACTTTGATTAAATTCTCCGAACAACCTTCCGGAGAGACACCTGTGAACAGATCTGACATTCTTCTCCAAGTAAAGGACGCCGAGTCCAAGGCGCAACAGATCGTCAAGGAGGCGGAGGACGGGCAAAGGTCTATCATAACCTCGGCCCGAAGAGAGTCCTCCACCCGCGTGAACGAAGCCGACGAGAAGCTTAGGGCCGAGTACGAATCCAGGTTCGCCAAGGAGCGCGAGAGCATCGCCTCCGAGAAGCAAACCTATCTGAACAAGGGCAAGGAAGAGGCCGCGGACATTAAGGCCAAGGCCGACACCAAGGTCCCTACCGTCATTACCCATCTTATGAAAAGCTTCGAGAGGACTTTAGATGTTGCTGCCAAAACAGATGACTAGGGTCCTCATCGTAGGGTCCCGAAACGCGCTGAAGGACACCATAGAGGTGCTTTACCAGCTTGAGGCAGCCCACCTGATAGATTTCAGTGCCGAGGAGGAAGGTTTCTCGCTTGGTGCTCCCCTGCCCGAATCATCCGTGGCTTCCCAGAGGCTGCTAAAGCTGAGGTCCCTGGAAAAGGACATGGGGATCGACGATGAGGACGTCTCGGGCCAAATGGAAACCGGCCAGATCGAGATGGACCTGGCGTCGACCATCGACGGACTTGAGGCCGAGATCACCGGGGCCATCGAGTCCAAGAACAAGATCAACTTGCGCATAAACGAGCTGGAGGCCGACAAGGCCGTCCTGCAGAGCTTCCAGGCATTGCCGCTCGACCTGGAGCTTTACCATGATTACGATTCATTGAAGGTCTTCACCGGCAAGGTCCGCGGAGACCCCAGCGCCTTGGTTAAGGCGGCCGCTCCCCAGAGCGAGGTTTTCCTGTCCGGCAACGGCGATTTCGCAGCCGTGTTCGTCAACACGGCCCAAGCGGACGAAGCGCAGAAGGCCCTTGTGCAGGTCGGGTACACCGAGGTTCCGGCCCCTGCCGGCCCCGGCTCGCCGCAGAAGCACGTGGCCAAGATAGACGAGGAGCTCGAGGCGCTCAGGTCCAGCATGAAAGAGGCCGTGGACAAGTTGGACGAGCTGAAGGATAAGCACTCCACCTTCGTCAAGGCCGCCGACGAGCACCTGTCCATAATAGTCGAAAAGGCCGAGACGCCGCTGCGCATCGGGACCACCGAGTACACGTTCGCCATGGACGCCTGGGTCCCCACCTCGGAAATGCCCAAGGTGGAGAAGGCCATCGCGGAGAAGCTGGGGAACAGGGCCCACCTGGAGTCCCTGGAGGTAATGTCCCGCATGGAGCCCCACGGCCATGATGAGGAAGGGGAGGAGCACGCCCCGGCCAAGGTCGAGGAGATACCGGTCAAGCTCGAGAACGGCAAGACCGCCAAGAAGTTCGAGTTCATGTCAGGCATGCTCTCTACCCCGAAGTACCGGGAGATAGACCCGACCTCGGCAATGATGATCACGCTCCCGATATTCTTCGGCCTGATGGTCGGGGACATCGGTTACGGGATCCCCTTCATGCTTCTGGGCCTCATAGGCCTGAAGAAATGCGTTTCCGACGAGTGGAAGACCATATCCACCCTGCTCTTCTTCGGTGGCATATGGGCCACCGTGTTCGGGGTGTTCCTGTTCGGGGAGGCGTATGGAATACACTTCGCCGAGCAGGCCCACGACCTCAGCTGGTCCTCGCTGCTGGGCGTTCAACTTCCGCACGAGCTCGTGCTCGGCGGGTTCGAGATACCCCTGGGCATATACAGCAAGCTGCACAGTGTGAAGCAGATACTGTACATGTCGGTATGGATCGGCATAGCCCACCTGTTCATAGGGTTCTGCATCGGGTTCTACAACAAGAGCATCAGGTACGGTATGAAGCACGCCATAATCGAGAAGATCAGCTGGCTGATGATCCTGGTCGGCGGAGCGCTTCTCCTGCTGTTCGTGGTTGACTTCATGATACTCGGGAAGGACGTGGCGCTCACCGACATACGGATGCTGGTGGCCGCTGTCCTGCTCGTGATAGGCATCGGGATGGCCTACAAGGGCGAGGGTTCCGGGGCCATACTCGAGCTGCCCGGGCTGATGGGGAACATAATATCCTACACTCGTTTGGCCGCCATCGGCATGTCCAAGGCCGGTCTTGCCTTGGCCTTCAATACCATCGCTTTCGAGGTGATGTGGGGGCACGACTTCCACGTACTCGGCTCGAACAGCGGTGACATCGTCATGCTCATCGCCGCGCTGGGAATATTCCTGGTCGGACACCTGACCATATTCATCCTAGCCATCATATCGGCCGGGTTGCACAGCCTCAGGTTGCACTACGTGGAGTTCTTCATGAAGTTCTACGAGGGCGGCGGTGTGGAGTTCAAACCCTTGAAAGTGATTCGTAAGTATACGATAGAGAAAAACGGAGTGAGTGAGTAAAATGGCAGACGCAGGTTTGATAGCACTAAGCGCTGGAATCGCTGTTGGAATAACCGGTATGGCCTCGGCCTGGGCGGAGAAGGAGATCGGATCCGCCGCCATTGGAGCCATGGCCGAGAACGAGAAGCTCTTCGGTAAGGGTCTTATCCTGACCGTTATCCCGGAAACCATCGTAATCTTCGGTATGGTCGTCGCGATTCTGCTCTGGCTCAACATGTGAGCGGCGCTGGAAGCAACAGTGGCAACAAAAGGTATGAGGCCGACGCATGGCATTGGATGAAGTAATTGAGAGTGTGGTGGACAGCGCCAAGCAGAAAGCGGAAGCGCTGCGCCAGGAGGCCGAGAAGGAGCGGGCAGCCATCCTCAAACAGGCGGACGACAAGATCGCCGTCAAGAGGCTGGCACAGCAGAAGGAGCTGGAGGCCGCCCTGAAACGCCTCAAACAACAAGAGATATCCAGTGCCGAGCTTGAAGCGAAAAGGATCGTCCTGAACGCCAAGAAGGACGTGATGGACAGATCGTTCCAGGAGGCCCTTAGCTCACTACTCGACATGGACGAAGGCAACCGGGGCAGGATGTACCGCAAGATACTGGAAGGCGGCAAGACCGTCATCCAGTCCCCTGTGGTGCTCTGCCCGCGGGGCGAGTCCAAGCTGATAAGTGGCGTGGCTGGCTTGGGAAAGGTGGAGGAGACCGACATGGAGACCGGGCTGATACTAGAGGACGCCTCGGGTAACGTGCGGTTGGACTACCGGTTCCGAGTCATACTGGAAAGTGTTTGGGACAAGGAACTGAAGAACGTCTCAAACATATTGTTCGGGTGAAAGGATGCTGTCTATCCGGGGTAGTAAGGGTAATTATGCCTACGTGACCGCCAGGGTCAAAGCGAAGAAGAGCCTGCTCATCTCGAAGGACAACTACCCCAAGCTAATGCTCATGGACCTGAACGAGATAGGCCGCTTCCTAGGTGAGACCCAGTATCAGGTCGAGATGACCGAGCTGGCCACCAAGTATGACGGCGTCAATCTCATCGAGCTCGGCACCAGCAGGAATTTGGCCAGGGTGTTCACGGACATCCTGAACTACAGCAAGGGGGACCTCCGCAACATGCTGGAGCGTTACCTGATGCGCTGGGACATTTGGAACATTAAGACCGTAATGCGCGGCAAGTACTACGGCGCCTCCGCGGAGGACATCCAGGAGGACATCGTGGCTGCCGGCAAGTTCGACGAGGGATACATCAACATACTGATATCCCTGGAGAACGTGGAAGCGGTGCTCAAGGAGCTGAAGAACAGGGAGGGCCTGGAGATCCCGGACGAGTTCGTCAAGGAGTTCCAGGAGACCCAGACGCTCGCGCCCATCGAGGACTATCTGGACCAGCTGTACTACGCTGAGGTCCTGGCCTGCGTGAAATGCCGGGACAAGGCCGAGAGGTTGTTCAAGCAGTTCCTGCGCAAGGAGGTGGACGTCACCAACCTGATGACCCTCCTGAAGCTGAAGAAGGAAGGACTTGCCCCGGAGCATCCGGAGAAGTACTTCATCGAAGGCGGCGATGAGCTTCAGATCAAGGCGCTGGTCGATCTGAGCGGGGCGGAAAGCATGGACCGTCTGGCCAGCGAACTGACCAGGTATTCATTTTACGCGGACATTAAGGACGCGCTCGAGGAGTTCAAGAAGACCGGATCGCTAAGCCCGGCCGGGCTGGCGATGCAAAGGCACCTCCTCAGGAGTTCGGAGAAGTTTTCGCACATATATCCGCTGTCCGTACTTCCGATAATGGACTACATGCTCAGGAAGAAGCAGGAAGTGGACAACATAAGGATAATCGCGAGATGCAAGGAGAGCGATCTGGCACCGGACCAGATAAAGAAGCTGTTGGTGATGTGATGGACATTGCGGTACTAGGCAGCGACGAGTTCGTGTTGGGGTTCCGGCTGGGCGGCGTGAAGCGCATTTACACCGCCAAACCCAAGGATTACGAGACCAAGGCGCTGGAGCTCATAGCTGACAGCAGCATTGGCGTGCTAGCGATCGATTCCTCCGATCTGGAGCTCTTGAGCCCCAACGCTAGGAGGAAAGTAACTGAAAGCATCGCCCCCGTCGTGGTGATGGTGGGCAAGGCCGAGAGCGACCTCAGGGAGAAGGTCAAGCGGGCCATCGGTGTTGATCTGTACAAAACTAATTGAGGGGTTTGACATGGGAAAGGAAGGCGTGATCTATAGAGTTGCAGGGCCTGTCGTAACGGCGGTCGGCATATCGCCTAGGATGTACGACGTTATCCTAGTGGGCAAGGAGCAGCTCATGGGAGAGGTCATCAAGATCGTGGGCGATAAGACCGTCATTCAGGTGTACGAGGATACCTCAGGCGTGCGACCGGGAGAGAAGGTCGTCGATACTGGACAGCCCCTCGTTGCTGAACTGGGACCCGGCCTGTTGGGAAGCGTGTACGATGGTATACAGAGGCCGTTGCCGGTGCTCATGGAAAAGATGGGGGACTTCATCGAGAGAGGAGTTACCGCACCAGGTCTGGACCACAACCTGAAGTGGCCGTTCACCCCCGTGGTGAAGCAAGGCGACAAGGTGACCGAAGGGCAGATCATTGGTACCGTTCCCGAACGGGCCATCACCCACAAGGTCATGGTGCCCCCGGGCATCAACGGGACCGTGGACATGATCAAGGCCGGCGAGTTCACCGTCGACGAGATAGTGGCGGTAATCGACGGTAAGGAAGTAAGGATGATGCAGAAATGGGCGGTCCGCCGTGGTCGGCCCTTTGCCAAGAAGACGGCGCCCGACGAACCGCTCATCACCGGGCAGAGGGTCTGCGACACGCTGTTCCCCCTGACCAAGGGCGGGACGGCAGCCATCCCCGGAGGTTTCGGAACCGGGAAGACGGTCACGCAGCAGCAGCTGGCCAAGTGGTCCGATGCGGAGATAGTCGTTTACATCGGATGCGGCGAGCGCGGCAACGAGATGACCGAGGTGCTCACGTCCTTCCCGGAGCTTAAGGACCCCCGGTCCGGAAAGCCCCTGATGAACCGAACGGTCCTTATCGCCAACACATCCAACATGCCAGTGGCCGCCAGGGAAGCCAGCGTCTACACCGGCATGACCATAGCCGAATACTTCCGCGACATGGGCCTGAACGTCTCGCTTATGGCCGATTCGACGTCCAGGTGGGCAGAGGCCATGAGGGAGATATCATCCCGTCTGGAAGAGATGCCCGGAGAGGAAGGCTATCCCGCCTACCTGTCCGCCAGGCTGTCCGAGTTCTACGAGAGGGCCGGCAGCGTCGTCGCGCTGTCCGGAACCCCCGGGTCCATCTCCGTGGTGGGCGCCGTGTCGCCGCCCGGCGGTGACCTGAGCGAGCCGGTCACGCAGAACACCCTGCGTATCGTGCGCGTGTTCTGGGCACTGGACACAAAGTTGAGAGAGAGGAGGCACTTCCCGGCCATCAACTGGCTCACGTCCTACTCGTTGTACTCCGGTCAGCTGGACGGGTGGTACAAGAAGAACGTGGCCGAGGACTTCCCCGAGATGCGCAACTGGGCCATCGGCCTGCTTCAGAAGGAGGCCGAGCTGCAGGAGATCGTGCAGCTGGTCGGTTCCGACGCTCTGCCGGACGAGCAGAAACTGACCTTGGAGATAACCAGGATGATACGCGAGATATTCCTGCAACAGAACGCCTATCACCCGGTGGACACCTATTCCCCGATGAGCAGGCAGTACACCTACCTGAAGCTGATCAACCGGTTCGCCTCCCACGCCGCCAAGGCCGTGGAGAACGAGGTGTCCGTGGAGGCCATCGCCAACATGGACCTGCGCAACCGCCTCGCCAAGTCCAAGTTCGAGGACAACATCGAGGATATCCTCAAGGACATAGCCGATACCATGGACAAAGAGTTCGAAGCCCTGGGAGGTAAGTAAATGACATCCAAGGAATACCGTTCCATCACCCAGATCGCCGGGCCTCTGGTCTTCGTGGAGAAGACCGAGCCCGTGGGATACAACGAATTGGCCGTGGTGACCCTGCCCGACGGCAGCGAGAGGATGGGCCAGGTGCTCGATTCCTCAGACGATATCGTGGTCATCCAGATGTTCGAGGGGACCTCCGGCATCCCGCGCACCGCCGGCGCGCGCTTCTTGGGCGAAACGATGAAGATGCCCGTGTCCAAGGACATGCTCGGCAGGATACTGTCCGGAAGCGGCAAGCCTCTGGACGGTGGACCGGCCATAGTGCCCGAGGACAGACTGGAGATCGGAGGGGCGGCCATAAACCCGTGGGCGAGGGACAACCCGTCCGAGTTCATTCAGACCGGCATCTCCACCATTGACGGGATGAACACCCTGGTCCGGGGACAGAAGCTGCCGATCTTCTCCGCGTCCGGTCTGCCTCACAACGAGATCGCCTTGCAGATCGCCCGCCAAGCAAAGGTGCTCGGCGGTTCCGAGGACTTCGCAGTGGTGTTCGCCGCCATGGGGATCACCAACGAGGAAGCTCAGTACTTCATGAGGGACTTCGAGAGGACCGGGGCCTTGAAGAGGGCCGTGGTGTTCCTGAACCTGGCGGACGACCCGGCCATTGAGAGGATCATCACCCCGAAGCTCGCGCTGACCACCGCCGAGTACCTGGCGTTCACTCTGGACATGCACGTGCTGGTCATACTGACCGACCTGACGAACTACTGCGAGGCGCTGCGCCAGATAGGCGCCGCCCGTGAAGAGGTTCCTGGCCGACGCGGTTACCCGGGGTACATGTACACGGACCTCGCCGGTATCTACGAGCGCGCCGGGAGGATCAAGGAGAAGAAGGGTAGCATCACCCAGATCCCCATCCTGTCCATGCCTGGCGAGGATATCACCCATCCCATCCCCGACCTTACCGGTTACATCACCGAGGGACAGATAGTCGCCAAGAGGGAGCTGCTCAGGGCGGGCATATACCCGCCCATCGACGTCGGCTCGTCCCTGTCCCGTCTGATGAACGAAGGCATAGGGAAGGGAAGGACGAGGGAGGACCACAAGGCTGTCTCCGACCAGTGCTACGCCGCTTATGCCGAAGGCCGCGACCTGCGCGGACTGGTGGCCATCGTCGGAAAGGAGGCATTGTCCGACAGGGACCGCAATTTCCTTGAGTTCGCCGACGAGTTCGAGAAGCGCATCGTCCAGCAGGGCCGCGACGAGGACCGAACCATAGAAGGAACGCTGGACCTGATGTGGGAGCTGCTGGGATCGCTTGACGAAAGGCAGCTTACCAGGATAGACCGCAAGTACATCGAGATATACCACCCGAAGTACCGCAAGAAGGATTGAGATGCCCGCCGCAGACGTCAAACCTACCCGCTCCGAACTGCTGGAGATCAAGAAGAAGATCAAGCTGACCAAGTCAGGCTACAAGATCCTCAAGATGAAGCGGGACGGTCTGATCCTGGAGTTCTTCAAGATACTTGAGCAAGCCAAGGACATCCGTGACAAGGTCAACCACGACTACGAGGAGGCGATGCAGCGTATCGCGGTTTCCAAAGCGGTCGACGGGGCCATCACGGTCCAGAGCGCCGCCTTCGCCCTGAAGACGCATCCGGAGCTTTCCCTCCGTTCAAAGAACATCATGGGCATAGTGGTGCCGGAGATCGAGGCCAACTCGATACGCACGCCCATGGACCAGCGCGGCTACGGCGTGATCGGCACCTCCGTCTACATCGACGAGGCGGCCAAGGCCTTCGAGAACCTGGTGCAGACCATCATAGAGGCCGCGGAGATCGAGACTACCATGAAGAAGCTGCTGGACGAGGTGGAGAAGACAAAGCGTCGCGTCAACGCCCTGGAGTTCAAGGTCATCCCGGAGCTGCAGGAGTCCGAGGCCTTCATACGCCTGCGCCTGGAGGAGATGGAGAGGGAGAACACCTTCCGTCTCAAGCGCGTCAAGCAGAAGGCGGAAGCGCACGGATGATGTTCGAAAAGCATATCGGAACGCCTGAAAAAAAGAAGGCCCTTCTTCTCAGATGGGCCTGGCTCATTTCCCTTTTTATGCTGGTGCTGGGCTACGCCCTCATATTCCTTTTCTGGGACGGCTGAGCGAAGCGCACCCGGCCGCTGTCCAGGTCATAGAGGGCGGTGAAAACCCTGACCGGCAGCCCGGGCAGTATCCTGGGAAGCAGGTCCCTCAGCCTGTCGGCCTGCCTCTCCGCCCATTCCCATTCCGGGACATGATGGAACCCCAGCCAGTCTCCCAGGTCCTCTATGCTGCGGCCTAGGCCCGCCGACAGTCCCTCAACGTCCACCGCCTCGGACACCCGGCGATCGAGATCCCCTGGGCAACGCATTCCGCAGCATGTGTGCCCAACCACCAGCACCTTGCGGCATTCCATGGCTGTAAGGCATACGATGAGGGAGCGCAGGGCGTCGTCGGTCACCGAGTTCCCGGCATTCCTGATTATGAAGGCCTCGCCGGGCGCCAGTCCCAGCATCTCCAAGGGCGGTATCCTGGAATCCATGCAGGTGAGCACGACCGCCTTGGCCGACCCGTTCACCTCCGGGCGTCGATATGCGGAGGCCCATGCATCGTTCCCCCTCTGCAGGCGCTCGCAAAAACCATCCCGGCCATGCTCTTCGGTCGGCGGTGTCGACATCAGGCCACTAGCCCAAGGGCAGCTATTTCAACGTTTCCTCAGAAGTCGGCCACGGCCGGCTTCCCGGTGCCCAGGTGCACCAGTACCAGCTTGGCCGGGTCAGGGACGAAATTGTGCATCTTCTGGAAGGAGGTCTGGTCCTGCCAGGTGGAGGCGTTTATCAGGCGGATGCCGTTGTAAAAAGACACCCCGGCGCCGTGCACGTGCCCGGTGACGAATATGTCTGGCACCTCGTCGATGACCAGGTAGTCCCTCCTCTCCGGGGCGAAAGGCGTCTTGCCTCCGTACATGGGGGCCATGTGCCTTCTCTTCAGCATCTCCTCCATGGCCTTGAGGGGCTGGGAGTATGACAGCCCCTTGATCCCGTTGACCATGTCGTCGAAGCTCTTGCCGTGATAGGACAGTATGGTCCGCCCCTCTATACGCAGATAGGCGGGGTTGCCGATCTGGAGTATGTTGGAATCGAACAGTTTGGCCACCTCCTCACCGAGGGCTGGCTGCGGCTCCGCCGGGCGCACCATGTCATGGTTCCCCGGCTGCATGACTATGCGGATGTCGTCCGGAACCTCCTTGAGAAGCTCGGCAAGGGCGCGGTACTGGTCTATGATGTCCTCGATGACCAGTTCCTCCTCCTGCCCGGGGAACACCCCCACGCCGTCCACGCAATCACCGGGTATGACTATGTAACGCAGGTCCAGGTCCCCGGCCTCCTCCTTGAGCCAGGCCATCATGTTCCTCCAGCGGTCCTCCAGGAACGTGTTGCTGCCGATGTGCACGTCGGACATGAAGGCCACCTGCGCCGTGGAATCCGTCACCTCCATGCCGGAGCTGAACGGCACGTCCGGGCGGATAAGGTCCTTAAGTATCATCTTCCGGTCCCGGCGGGACATCTTGCCCACGACGCCTATGACCTCGTCCTGCATCACGGAGTCCTTGGCCACCTTGTTGTCCTTGGGCACCATGACCGTCATTCGTCCGGTGTCGTCCTCCAGTTCGATGATCTTCTCCCCCGAGCGGGTCTCCCGGACCTCGTTGACCATGCCGATGACCTTGACCTCATCGGCCTGCAGCTTGTTGGGGTCCATGGCCCTCTGTATGGAGGTGGCGCCCATCATGTCCCGGCGCCGCAACAGCAGCCCCTTCAGCGAAGCGTAGCGGTCCTGGAAGTAGCGGGCGAAACCCTCCACGGACCCCAGGCAGTCCGACTGGGCGGTGATGTCCTTCATCACCTGCACCTCGCCTATCCTTCTCACGGACACCGGTTCCGGGCGCTGCACCGTCTCCAGCCTGGGGGCGTCGACCCTGACCACGGTGCGCAGGTCGCGCAGGGTCACCACCAGAGGCTGATAGGGTATCTGGGGGATGACATGGCGCGCGAACTGCAGCGGGGAGGGCTGTTCCAGAATGAATTCCTCGGCCTCCTGGTCCAGAAGATAACCGTCATTGGCCAGGGCCTCGACGACCTTGCTACGCATCCAGCCTTCCCATGCCGCCCCCATTTTAAATAGTTTCTCAAATTATCCATACCCGATGTTCGAGGTCGTGGCCAGTACCGGTGTTTTTCCCACCGAGGACGCGGAGAGGGTGAGCCGCTGCCTTCTCAACATCTTCCCGGAGGCAGGTCTGACGGAGGAAGGGGGAAGGATGAGCGCGAGGAGCGAAGATCTCGACCGCTTCAAGGAGATCATACGCAACCACCGCATACTGGACAGCACCAGGGCGGTCATGCTGCGCGGTCTCTCCGATAACAGCATAACGTTCCATCTGAACAAGCAGGCGGCCTTCGTAGGCAAGGTCTCCTTCGCGGAAGGGAACGCGCCGCTGGGTCACATCGAGGTCCTCATCAAAGGCGAGGAGCTGGAGGCGCTGATAGACGACGTCGCCCCCCGGACGATAGACGGGGAGATACCATGATCGCCATATCCTCCCCGCACATATCGCGCCTGGACCTCCCCCGCGCCCTAGGCAGGGTTGCCGAGCATTACCAAGCCTGGGAGATAGTTGCCGAGGGCAAGCACCTTCTGCGGGACATATGCGACGAGTTCCTTGCGCTGGCCCCCTCGTACGACCTCGAATTCTCCGTGCACGCCCCCCTGAGCGACGTGAACATAGGGGCGCTCAACCCGCGCATGAGGGAAGCAGCGCTGAACGAAGTGCTGGAGACCATGGACCTGGCGCATCGGATGGGCATAGACCTGATCACGGTGCATCCCGGCTTCCTGTCCCCGCAGGCCATGTTGGACCGGGAGGGGGCGGTCCGGGCCACCAAAGGCTCGCTGAAGGCCATAGGCTCCCGGGGAAGGGAACTGGGCATGCGCGTCGCCCTGGAGAACATGCCGGAGATGCCGGTTTCCATGGCCAAGACGCCCGAGGAGCTCCTGAACTTCCTGGAAGGCACGGAGATGGGGGTGTGCTTCGACATCGGCCACGCCAACACCGTTGGGAACATCCCGGACTTCCTGGGCATAAAGGACCGCTTCATCAACATGCACGTGCACGATAACGTGGGGGACAGGGACCGCCACATGGTGATCGGGGAAGGCAACATAGATTTCCGTAAATGGCTGGATGCCTTCCGCCCCTATCGCGGCAGGTACGTGATCGAGGCCCGCGAGCTCGAGCGGTCCCTCGTGTCCAGGGACCGGCTGCGCGGCGTTCTGAACTCCCTCGATTGATCAGTTCTCCCCGCCGCAGCGCGAGCAGATGAACTTGCCGTCCACGTACCTGGCCTCGGTGCCCCCGCAATGCTTGCAGACGAAACCGAAGGTCCTGGCGGCCTCCTCGTCGTAAGGCACGTACCTGGCCTTTGGGGATAGCGGCCGATAGTACACGCCTACCGGACGGGGGTCGCCCCATTTCCACAGCTCCAGGCCGCTGAACAGTTCCAGAGCCCTTATGGAATAGTACACGAGGTACACGACGCCAAGGCCCATGAAGGCCAGCAGAAGCAGGCCCATGACCATGTCGGTGCCCACCCCGGGCCAGACGTCCATGGGCAGGCTCAGATAGTCGATGAAGAAGTGCAGCATGACGCTGGCGTAAACACCATACTTGAGGAACAGGTAGCCCAGCGCCAGGCCGGCCAGGAAGGTGGGGGGTACCTTGTAAAGGTCCCAGCTGAAGACGTGGGCCAGGGCGAAGATGGCCGACGACAGCACCAAAAAGAACTTCTCCCAGGGGCCGAACTTGAAGTTCCCCCCGAATATGTAGCGGCGGTAAGGGCCCCCCTTCCCCTTGAGCGCGTACACGACCCCCAGCGGCAGTCCGATGTAGAGTATGCGGCATATGACCTCCTCCCAGACCGACGCCCGCAGCAGGCTCCACAGCTTCTCCCACAGCTCGCCTGAAACCCCCCCGGAGGAGGGGTCGATGCCGATGAACCCCAGAAAAAGATAGTAGACCGCGTTCATGGCCAGCACGGCCAGGAATATGGTGCTCACGGCGTACAGGGAGGAATGCTCGGTCGGCTTGAAGGTCAGCTCCTTCAGGAACCGCCTCCCGCTCAGGCAGAGCATGGCCGCGTAGGAGAGCAGGACGGCGGCCACCAGCAGTATGTAGTAGACGACGAACCAAACGCCCGGCAGCCCCAGGACCTTAACCAGCCAGGGAAGCACCAGGAACAGGGACGTGGCGGACTCGAAGGCCTCCGGGACCACCAGCTGCATGCCCCACAGCATTATTCCCACGTTTATCGTTGCCAGAACGAGCACGATGAGCGTCATGTACGCCCCTATGCCCCTCATGACCTCCCGGGCCGCCTGCAGGCTGCTCTTTTGCCTCACAGGCCTGGGGGAGGGAGCGTAGAAAGAGTACTGGCGGGAGACCTCGTCCCCGCCGTTCAGGGGAAGCCCGCATCTCGGGCAGAACGAAGCGTCCGGAGGCAGCTCGGCCGAGCAACGCGGGCATGATCGCTTCGGGGCCTCGCCATCCATGCTCCCTTTCATTCCCGCCTTTCTATTTTTAACTGTCGATGCTGGTGCCGGAACAGGCCAATGGGACCATCAATCCACCCATAAGAATAATTTTGCCAGTACCGCATATCCATAAGGCAAACCTTTATAATTTTACCGATTGTTGCATACCTACCAAAAGGGAGGCAACCGCAATGGATGACGATGCGCCGGGAAAGAACGTGGATTTTGTGACGCTAAGCGCCGAGAAGATACCCTTCGGCCGAAATAACTTCATAGAGATCGCTCGGAAGAAGGCCATTACAAAGGAGGGGGAGAACGAGTTCATCTCGCTGTCACGCGGCTACTACCTGCCGGACGGCACCGAGCGGTTCAAAAAGTCCGTGACCATACCTGACGATCCCAAGATAAAGGACTTCGTGATCGAGAAGATCCGTTCTATGTGATCATCCTCGACCCTTTTCCACGAGCAGCTCCAGATAGGAGCGGCGCTCGTTACCCCTCAGCCCGAGCTTTTGCTTGAGCTCCATTATCTTTTCCCTTCCCCTCCCGATGTCGTCCCCCTGCCACTCCATCTCCACGAACTCGCCCAGCCCCTCCGGCCGGTCCAGGCAGAAATGGACGCCCTCCAGTTCGTACACCTTGCGGCGCTTGGCCACTCGCATCACCGGCCTGAACCCGATCCTCTCCAGCAGCGACGACATGAGCTCCAGGTCCTCGATCCCGAGCTCGATCTCCTCCCGCAGCTTGGTATCCCTGTCGAGTTTCGGTCCCTTGTAGGTAATGGCGGTCCTCTCGTTCTCCCTTCTCAGGCGCAGGGCCTCGTCCGTAGACCCGAAGTCCCTTGAAGGGTGGGAGAAGTACAGGTCCACCTGATCAAGCTCCTCCACGAACCGGGCGCCCATTTCCCCGAGCTTGCTCTCCAATCCTCCCAGGTCATCGCAGGGGACCTTGACCTCCAGTTCCTTCATGCCCCTCCCTACCGGATTGGAATATATAAAAACCTGGAACCGATTAGTGTATCGATAAGATGGAAGGGAACGACCTGGGCCTCCTGCACGTGTACACCGGCGATGGCAAGGGCAAGACCACCGCCGCCCTGGGACTGGCGCTGCGCGCGTGGGGGCATGGCATGAGGGTGTGCATCATCCAGTTCATGAAGCGCGGGGAGGATTACGGCGAGGTGATGGCCATGCGCCGCCTCAACGTGGAGGTGTTCCAGTTCGGGTCCGGCAAGCTGATCATGAAAGGAAAGCACTGCCAGGAAGACCTGGATTGCGCTTCGCGCGCCCTGGAGCTGGCAAGCTCGATCATGGCATCGGGGGAGTTCGACGTGGTCATACTGGACGAGATCAACGTGGCCATATCCTTCGACCTTCTGAGATGCTGCGACGTCCTGGACGCCCTCCGAACAAGGGCCTCCGACGTGGAGGTCATCTGCACTGGCCGCAACGCCCCCGAGGAGCTGAGGCGGGAGGCCGACCTGGTGACGGTCATGACCGTAGAGAAACATCCTTACGACGGGGGACTGAATGCCAGGAAGGGCATCGAGTACTGAGACCACTTTTATAGTCCAGGCAAACATTAAATATCCTCCCATTACATAGATTATGCTCTAGAGCGATAGCTTTAGCGAGGGAAGTGACATGGTCCGATTCAAGAAACAGCTCAGGAGATGCCGCAGGGCAGTGTCCGACATCATCGGCAACCTGCTTATCCTGGCGATCACGGTGACATTGTTCTCCAGCATCATGTTCTACGTGGCCACCATACC
>JAAYDU010000016.1 GCA_012729095.1 Methanobacteriota archaeon
CGTTCCACGAACCCGATGTCGGATCGGGCGAACGACTCGAAGGCACGGTTGCCTTCGATGGTCACCGTACCGTGACGGTAATTGTCCTCGATCAGTGATGTCAGAGGGCCCAGCTTGCACACCTTGCAGCACCAGCGGAAGTCCTTGGCCGGAGGCCCGAAGGCCCCCACGTTGTCCCAGAAGGCGTTTCCGGCCTTGGCGACCTTGAGGCGCTCCCCCCTGCTCCTGGCGAACGCGTGAACATACTGGACGGTCTCGGGGAACTCCAGCCCGGTGTCCACGAACATCAGGTCGAACTTCCTTACCGCCTTCTTGACCAGACCGTAGCAGGCCAGCGAGTCCTTTCCGCCTGAGAAGGACAGCGTGATCGGCAGCGTGCTGTTGTTCACGAACGAACGAATGTCGCTTATGGCGCGGGACTCGATCTGCAGCAGATGCTTCCTGTTGGCCTTGACGAAGTCGTTCCAGTCCGCCGAGACCAGCGGGAAGGGCATGTCGGCCTTGCAGACGCTGCGCAGGTGTATCACCTTCTGGCCTTCCTGCACCTTGTCAGAATCCGCGCGGGCCTCCCCGGCGGCGATGTTGTTGCCCATCACCACGACCACTGGGTCGCCGGCCTTGAACTCGCCCGATACATCCAGCACGTCCGCGCCGTCCAGCTTCTTTCCCTTCAGATGCCCTTGAGGACGTTTGGCCTTAACCACCCCTTTTCGGGCGGTCTTGGCCATCAGGGCTGCCCCTTCCGCCTTCAGCTCGAGGGTGAAATCGTCCTTCACCAGCTCGAAGCGGATGACCGCTATCACCCTCCCGTCCAATACGACCTCGTCGGTGCGGTCCTCGCCGGCCACCTTGTTGAGGAAGACGTTCCTGGTGCGCAGCAGACCCGATGTGCCGAAATGCCTGTGGAACAGGTCAGCGACCGTTTCCACACCCTTTCCGAAGCAGGGGCGCATGTCCCCGGGGGCGGAGACCTCGAACTCCCGTCCGGGGCGGCCGCATATCCCGCAGATATCCCCGAGGACCAGGGTGCCGCAGGAGTCGCACCATCGGAATACCACCTTACCGTGCTGGTAATGTCTCATTTCCGCAAGCTATCGACCGCGGACGTACTTCAACCTTCTCCCACGGGTGAACGGGCAACTTTTATAAACGAGGGGGTGCAGTGGACGTCCGAGATGTACGATGAACATGGGAGTTTGATCATCCCGCGTAACTTCGGCCGCTTCCACTTCGGCCGCCAGGAACTGATCCAGATAATGATCAGCGTGGCCGTTCTCACCGCCGCCTTCACCATAGTGATGATCGGCAGCGTGCCCTGGTACTTGGCCTTCGGAGTGGCGGCGACGGTTTCCCTGACCGGGTTCCTGTTGCACGAACTGGGGCACAAGTTCGTGGCCCAGCGCTATGGGGCCTGGGCGGAATACCGCATGTACCCCACCGGGCTGTTCATGGCCTTGCTGTTCTCGTTCCTGGGATTCCTGTTCGCCGCCCCCGGGGCGGTGTACATTCAGGGGAGGATCAGCAAGAAGCAGAACGGGCTGATCTCCCTGGCCGGACCTGCAACCAACATCGTGTTCGGGACGACATTCGTAGTTCTCTGGCTGCTCTTCCCTTCCTACGGGATGTGGTCGGCGGCCTTCAATTGGATAGGCGTGCTATCGCTCTTCCTGGCCGGTTTCAACCTCATTCCCTTGGGACCGCTGGACGGGAAGAAGGTGCTGGCCTGGAGCCCAACCGCCTGGGCGCTGGCCCTGATCGCCACCGCCGTTCCGCTGGCCATTGGATGGGGGCTCATTTAGAGCATAGGTCGCGGCAAGGATAGCGCAGATCGCGGATGATGCCGCCCTTCCACTGCATCAGCTTGCCCGGGTTGAGGATGCCTTTGGGGTCCATCGCCATCTTTATTGTAAGCATGGTCTGCCAGGCGTCCGGCCGCTCCCTCATCATGTAGGGCGCCTTGGAGATGCCCACGCCGTGCTCCCCGGTCACCGTTCCTCCCAGCGATATGACCGCGTCGAATATCTGCCCGACCGCCTTCTCACCCCTCTTCCATGAGTCCTCGGAGCAGGGGTCCAGCAGCATCTTGGTGTGCAGGTTGCCGTCCGCCGCGTGACCGTACGTGCCGACGATCACCTGGTTCTCCTCGGCGATGCGATGGAAGGCCACGACCGCCTCCGGTATCCGGGAAATGGGAACGGCCATGTCGTCCGCCAGCGAGACCGACACGAGCTGGTCCCCCAGCCGGCTCAATGCGGACATTACCGACTTGCGGGCGCTGGTCCACCTGGCCATCTGCTTCCTGTCGTCCGACACCTGCACGCTGGAAGCACCGCTCCTGCGAGCCACTTCCTCCACCACCTTCAGTTCCTTGGCCACGATCTCCGGCTCCCCGTCCACCTCGATCATGCATATGGCCTGAACGTCCGGAAGGCCCGCCCCGACCGCTTTATTGACCGCACGGATGCAGATGTCGTCCATCAGCTCGGTGGCCGATGGGACCAGCGGAACGGAGATCACGTTCGAAACGCACTTCCCGGCGTCCTCCAGACGATCGAAGGCGGCCAGTACCATGGCGGCCTTCTTGGCCTTGGGGGAGATCTTCAGGATGACCTCGGTGATTATGCCCAGCGTTCCTTCGCTGCCCACGAACAGGCGTTCCAGCTGGTAGCCAGATGAGTTCTTGATAGTGTTGGTGCCGACATGGATCATAGAGCCGTCCGCGAGTACCACCTCCAGCCCGAGCACGTAGTCCCGGGTTGCCCCGTACTTCACGGCCCTCATGCCGGAGGCGTTGGTGGCCACCATTCCGCCTATGGTGCATGCCTCCCCGCTGCCAGGCGTGGGAGGGAAGAAGAACTTGTGAGGCGCCAGCGCCTCGTTCAGACGGTCGTAGACGACTCCGGCCTCGGCCACGCAATAGAGGTCGTTCACCCTGACCTCCTTGATGGTGTTCATGCGGGTGAGGTCCATGACCATGCCGCCGTTTATGGGGACGGCGGCTCCGCACAGCCCGGTGCCACCGCCTCGGGGGACCACGGCAATGCCCTCCCTGGAGGCCAGCTTGACCAGTTCGGAAATCTCCGCAGCGGTCCTGGGACGCACCACTATGTCCGGGGTGTGATGATGTATGGATGAATCGAAGCCGTACGTGTAAAGGTCCGCGATCCTGGTGGAGCAGTTGCCCTCCCCCACTATGGACGATATCTCCTTGACCAGCACCTCGTCTAGAGTCATTTCGGGCGAGATACGCAGCCGGTGATAGATAATCGTTGCCCGAGACGAAACGATAATCTACCCTGGAGGCGGGATACAGGGACATGGAACAGCCCGTCAATGAAAGGTTCAAGAAGGTGGCGCCTCATGAACTGGACCCGATGCTCCAAGTGGCGGAGGAGCTAGGATTCCTGATGCTGGACGTTCGCAGTCCGGATGAATATCGGACCGAGAACGTGGTGGGGGCCAGGAACGTTCCGGTGGACCAGCTCAGGAACGACCTTAAGGACCTGGACCGGAACACGTCGCTGCTAATCTACTGCAAGGTCGGGAAGAGGTGCGTCCGGGCCGTGGACGAGCTGGAACAGATGGGTTTTCAGAAGATCATGGTCCTGGACGGGGGGATAGAGGCCTTGAAGGCGCATCGCATGAAATGACCCGCGGCCTAGAGGCCGCGTGTGCATTGCGGCAGAACGCTTTCCCCCGCTTAGGCCACTAAAAAAGGTTTGCGCGCATTTTCTCGAAATGGAACCGGGCGCGCAATGGGCGACCCATGGGACATGGGTCGTTGCAGAGCGCCCATGGAGGAAAGGGGAAACGTTTATCTCGATAGTACGGCTGTTATCTGGACGACCGCCATGGTAAAATGTTATAAGTGCGATTGGGAGGGGGAGGAGAGCGAGCTGGTGGAAAGGCCGGGTAACCTACAGTTCTACGATAACATCTTGAAACAGCAGACCACCGCCGAGATCACCAGAAAGGAATACGCCTGTCCCCGGTGCGGGGAGATGCTGAAGAGCAAACGTTTTGTTGACGGGATTGAGTTCAACCGTTGAAACAGGACGTCGCCCGGACCCGCTCTGCATTGGCCGCGCATCGCCATCGGTGGACCTTGGAAGCGCTGCGCGCCTCCGCTTGCCGCCATCGGAAAGACAGGTCTCGCACCCGACTGGAGAACCGACCTGACCGGACATGGGACTGGCCAATGTGTTGACGGCGGGATCTCAACAATCCTTTTGAACCAGTAAGCCGTTCCTGGCGACCGGGAAAGATGAACGATGACTTCAAGGTCACCCCCTGGGAGGTAACCGGGGAGATAGATTACGACCAGCTCATAACGCGCTTCGGAACCAAGAAGATGGACCAGGAGCTGCTGGACCGCTTGGCAGGGTACGGGGAACTGCACCCTATGCTCCGTCGCGGGGTGGTCTACTCCCACCGGGACTTCGATTGGCTGCTGGACCAGTACGACAAGGGCAATCGTTTCTTCCTGTACACCGGGCGCGGGCCTTCCGGAGGAACCCATCTCGGGCATCTCATGCCCTGGATGTTCAACCGCTACCTGCAGCGGCTGTTCAAGGTCAAAATGTACTTCCAGCTCACCGATGATGAGAAGTTCCTTTTCAACGAGAACCTGAGCCTGGAGGACACGAGGAGGGTAGCTTACGAGAACGTGCTCGATTTCATAGCCCTGGGGTTCGAGCCCGAGGACACAAAGGTCATCATCGACACCAAGGACATAGGGCTCCTTTACCCGTTGGCCCTGGAGGTCTCGAAAAGGGTGACGTTCTCCACGGCCAAGGCCGTTTTTGGCTTCGAGAACAGCTACAACATCGGGCAGATATTCTACACGAGCATACAGGCCGCCCCCTGCTTCATTGAGTACGCGCTTTACGGTAAGAGAACGCCGTGCCTCATCCCCTGCGGGATCGACCAGGACGCGCACTTCAGGGTGGCCAGGGACGTGGCCCCGCTGCTGGGCCATCCGAAACCTACCCTGATCTACAACAAGATGTTCCCCGGGCTGGCGGGAACGGACAAGATGTCCTCCTCCCAGCCGAACACCACCATATTCACCACCGACAAGCCGAAGGAGGTCAGGAAGAAGATCGGCAACGCCTTCACCGGCGGGCAGGTTTCGGTCGAGGAGCAGCGCAAGCTCGGGGGCCGTCCCGAGGTCTGCTCGGTGTTCAAGTACCAGTACTACCTCTTCGAGAACGACGACAAGGCCCTGGACGAGCTGGCGGACAGGTGCCGCAAGGGAGAGATACTATGCGGAGAGTGCAAACAGCTGCTGACCCAGAGGATAAACGAGTTCCTGGAAGAACATCAGAGGAAGAGGGAGGAGGCCAAGGAGCGCCTTCACGAGTTCCTGATACCCGATACCTGCTGAGACCCATAGGATGGGTGACCTCCAAGGAGGGTGACGTGTCCACAGTGGAGATGCTCCCTGAGTTCGAGGAAGGGCTTTACCGCTTAGAGATGCTGAAGGAGCTAGACGTGATCTTCCTTCTGGACCGCAGCGAGGGCTTTGACCTGAAGCTCCATCCCCGCGGCGATCCCGACATCCCGTTGGCCGGGGTTTTCGGAACGAGAAGTCCAAGGCGGCCCAACCCACTGGGCCTTACCAGGGCGAAACTGCTGGAGGTGAAGGGGCTAACCATCAAAATGGAGGGGCTGGACGCGTTTCTGGACACCCCGATCATAGACATCAAGGGAGTGGTGGGGAAGGAGTTCTCCTGGAGCTCGCTGAAGAAGCCCTCTGGGGCGGGACGACCCGCCGTCCGCCAACCCCATAAGTAACTTATATCGATGACCAAATCTCCCAGGGCATGAACGCCACCGAGGTGTTGGAAGGTCTCAGCCATTCCGAAAAGAAGGTCCTGGTGGCCCTGCAGAGATTGGAAGGCAGGGCATCTCCGGACAAGGTCTTCGAGGAGGGAGGGTTCCAGCAGCTGGTGGAGGTTATGAACGCCGCATCCTGGCTTCAGTCCAAGGGCGTGGTGGACATAGAGGAGAGCGCGCGCAAGGCCTACGGCCTGAGGGACCGCTCCCTGCTGGAGAAGGGGGTGCCGGAAAGACGGGCCCTTGCCCTGATAGGAGAGAGGGGCGGTTCGCTGGGCGTTAAGGATTTGGAGGCGGCCATGGGAAAGGAGGAGTCCTCCATGGCCATCGGTTGGCTAATGAAGAAGAGGCTGGCCCGGCTCGACAAGTCCGGAGCGGAGCCGATGCTGCATCTCAGCGACGAGGGGATGAAGAACCTGGTGGCAGAGATGCCGGACGAGGCCCTGCTGAAAGAACTTGGCGCCAGCGAGATGTTCGAGGACCAGGCGGACAAGGACGCCCTGGGCCTCCTGAAGGCAAGGAAAGGGGTGCTGCAGGAGAAGCTGGTTGTCTCCAGGACGCTGAGCCTGAACCAGCTGGGCAGGGACATATTGGCCCAGGGAGTGGAGATCACCGACGAGGTGGCTCAGCTCACTCCCGAACTGCTGCAGACCGGCAAGTGGAAGGGAGCCTCCTTCCGAAGGTACGACATAAGGACGTTCGCCCCGTGCCAATATCCCGCTAAGAAGCACCCCATAACCAGGATCGCGGACGAGGTGCGCCGCATATTCATCGAGATGGGCTTCTCGGAGATCGACGACGAGTTCGTTCAGTCCGCGTTCTGGAACATGGACGCCCTGTTCACCCCCCAGGATCATCCTGCGCGGGAATTGCAGGACACCTTCTATCTGAAGAACCCTGACAGATTGTCGCTGGAGGACGAGGAGATCGTCCAGAGGGTCAAGGCGGTGCATGAGAACGGAGGTGACACCGGCTCACTGGGCTGGAGATACGCCTGGTCCAAGGAGGAGGCGGAACGGGCCTTGCTTCGTACCCATACCACCGTTAACACCATTCGATATCTGGCCAAGAATCCCGATCCCCCGGCCAAGGTCTTCTGCATCTCCCGCGTGTTCCGCAACGAGAGCATAGACATGACCCACCTTCCAGAGTTCCAGCAGATAGAGGGGATAATCATGGAAGAGGGCGCGAGCTTCGACATGCTTGTCTGCACCCTGAAGGACTTCTACAACCGCATGGGCTTTGACAAGGTGAGGGTGCGCCCGGGCCCGTTCCCCTACACCGAGCCGTCGCTCGAGGTGGACGTCTACTACAACGGCTCGTGGATGGAGCTGGGCGGGGCCGGGGTGTTCAGACCCGAGGTCACCGGTCCCCTGGGCATCAAGCACCCTGTGCTAGCATGGGGATTGGGCTTTGAGCGGTTGGCAATGCTGAAATGGGGATTGAAGGACGTGCGAGAGCTGTACGTCACAGACCTGGACATGCTGAGGCAGAACCCTATATTCTAAGGGCCTTGCGGGAGTACTCCCGGGCCTTGTCCTCCATTCCCAACCTCTCGTAGCAGGACGCCATTGACCTGAATATTTCGCGCTTGTCGCCCGGCCTTGCCAGGCCCAGTGCCTTGCTGAAGTTGGCGATGGCGTCCTGATACCGGCCAATGGACACAAGGACCTGGCCTTTACGGGAGTACACCTCCTCCAGCACGTCCGGGTCACCTATGCTTCCCCGCCGGCCTATGGATTCTATGGTCTGAAGCGCTTCATCCCTTTTTCCGAGAAGGCCGTGGCATTGAGCTATGTCGCAATCCAGCAGAGGGGATGGCTTGGTCTTCCTGACCTCCAGAAGATCGTCCAGGGCCGGCTGGGCCTTGCCCTCGAGCAGAAGCACTCGGCCTCTAAGCTCCAGACCGTCGATCGCTTCCTCGGGGTCCCCGGTGAGCATCATCTCCTGGGCGACCTGAGAACCGAACAGGATGTCGGCATTGCGCAGTGCCGCCTGCCCTTTTATGCGGCGCACTTCCCTGGCATACCGCGGAAGCGCGTCGCCCATTTCCTTCAGTGACGAAAGCAGTTCCGGCCCGGCGGAACCGGCCATCTGCGATCCGCGGGTGGAGAGCAGCATCTGCGCCTCCAGACCGCGATTCGCCTGCAGCAGGTGGTGCAGCCTCTCTACGTAATCCCCTTCTTCGAGCCAGTAATCCGCGGCGAAGCTGTGCGCCTCCCTCAGGGCGTTCGGGGCGAGAAGGGCGGGAATGGAAGCGCGGAGGGCCTCGGGCATTTCAGCCATGCCGTCCTTGTCCTCCGGGAGCAGGCTCACCGTGCTCTGTGGGAGGGCCGCCCGTTTGAAGGGTTTGCGGAAAACCGCGGCCTTGGCCATGAGCGCACGGGAATCAGGGTTCAGCTGGGCCCACAGGTCCTCCCCCTTGCACTTCTTCAGATCTAGAAGCGGGGAGAGCTCGATGCCCTGGCGACTGGCGAAGTCCTTCAGGTTCCTTGCCTTGGTCTCGCCGGCCTCCGTGAGAAAGTAGACCTTGCGTTTTACCGGACCCGCCCTGATATGGGCGATGCGCTCGTTGACGGCTCCCGCTTCCTTCAGCTTCTTGAGCTCGATGGCAGCGTGTGCGCGTGAGATGCGCAAAGCCTCTCCGATCCCATCCTGGCTCACCTCGAATGGGGCGTCGAAATCGTTCAGGTGCTTGGAATACTGGGCCAGATGCAGAACTATCCTTTCCCCTACCGTGATGGGCGTAGCCATATCAATCCGGACATCGAAAGGACGGGGACATTAAACTGCATACGGTTACATGTAGCGTTTTTGATAATCAGCGGCTCGGCCGTGGAAAGGCCCGTAACCGTAATATCCGCTGAGCAGGTTGGGGGTCCCATGCGTTTGCTAGTGGCAAGCATCCCTGACACGGCCAGTGTGAACATTAGGGACCGCCTTCTGGAGGCTGCCGATTGGACTGAGGAGGGAACGTACCAGGGCCGACCCTTCTACACGCTTCGGGACATGCTGATGGTCTCCATGGATCGATTGCATTTGCACCTTGACCATGTAGACCGCGTTTTGGGCCACGACCTGGAAAGGGATATCGATGAGGTGGTGTTCCTGTCCAAGCACCGGGCAGCTTCGGGAAAACCGACGCTGACCATGCACCCCATCGGCAACTTCGGCAAGGCCGATTACGGCGGAAAGGAAGGTGAGCTGGTGCCGGCCTCCCCGGCCTTCCTCAGCGGACTGCTGAGGTCCCTGTCTTCCAATGCCAGAGGGCTGCCGTTCGATGTGTCCTACGAGGTCACCCATCACGGGCCGTTCCTGGATGTGCCGACCACCTACGTGGAGATCGGCAGCGATGAGACCAAGTGGGGGAACGTGGAGGCGGCCAGGGCCATGGCGGACTCCCTGCTTAACATGGTCCCGGCCGAGGGGCCTGTCGTGATCGGGGTAGGAGGCGGGCATTACGCCCCGCGATTCACCGAGGTGACCCTGTCAAAGAACGTTCGTTTTGGCCATATGATAGCCAAGCATGTGCTGGACGGTAAAGAGGACGAAGATGTCCTGGACATGATCGAAAAGGCCATGAGGGCCAGCGGGACCAGCTCGGCCTACGTGCACAAGAAATCGTTTTCCCGGCCTGAGGCCAGGCGCCTCAGCGAACTGTTGAACGGAGCGGGGTACGAGGTACTGGAAGGGGCGGATCTGGAGAGCTCTCAGAGCCTGCCGCGTTCCCTCTCATCCGAGAGCAGGGCATAGCCACAGTTCGGACAGGCCTTCCAATTGGGCCTGAGCTCCTCTCCGCATGAAGGGCAGGTGGGGGGCTTCACGGAACTCTCCGGGGGCTTCCATTCCTTCCTTCCTGCTGGCTGGGCGCTCCTTTCGGCCAAGGCCTTGAACCCGGTGGCCGCAGGCTTCCGGCGATGCCCGGACATGAGATGCGTCAGCATGGAGCCGGCCATGAGAAGTATGGCCCCTACCACGTCGGTGAAGGCGCCGGCGCCGTAAAGGGCGTCGGTCCCCTGATAATCCCTGCGGACCAGAAGGAAAGCGGTTATGACCAGGAGCGCACCGGCCATGGAGATCAGCGCCTGGACCAGCGGGAGGCGGTTAAGGGGCGCGGGGGTGACGAACACGCGGACCATGACCAGGGATGCCAGGCCCAGCAGCACCGCCCCTATCGCCGAGGACGCCGGTAGCGCCAGATACGCCACGTCGTGATCGAGCAGGTCAAGGAAGTCCAGCCTGTCCGTCCCATCCACCACCCAGGGGAGGATCATGGAGAGAAACATGAGAACCCCGCCGATGACTGTGAAAATGCCCCCGGCCAGTATGGCGTCGTGCTGCACCTGGGGCATGGGGGACTGGGGCTTGAACCGGGGAGGAGCGGGCGGGGTTTTGCCCTCGACCTTCCTGGGAGGGCGGGCCGCCCTTCTCTCCTTGGGAGCGTCGTCCTTGATGCGCTTGCTAATCTGACACCACCGTCCCTTTCACGGGCTTTCCCTCGATGGCCGCCTTCATCTCATCGAGGTTGCGGCCGTTCACTATGAAGATGTCTATGTGATCGTCCATGGCTATCTGCGCCCCCAGGCGGTCGAAGACGTTTGAGGGCCCGGCGCCGTGCATTCCGACGTTCACGAGATCGTACAGCTGCTGATGGGTGATCCTGGACAGCCTCTCCGCGCCAGGGTCCTTGCGCGGGTCGGCGGTGTAGGCCGCGTCCACCGAGGTGCCGTTCACTATGCGTGCCGCCCTGACCTCCTTGGCCAGCATTGCCGATACGGCGTCCGTCGTATGCCCGGGCACCGTGCCGCCCATCACCACCACCTTGCCCTTCCTCTCCAGGCGGTGCGCTTCCATTATGTCCGTGGGCACTTTCCCGACGGACCGCTCTCCGAGCGAGTAGGCCACCAGGGCGGCGTTCATACGCGTCGACATGATGCCCATCCCATCCAGCTCTTGTTCCGAAAGGCCGAGGCCTCGCCCCACCTTGATGTAGTAACGGGCTACCTTGCCTCCCCCGCACACGAGGTATACCTGATGGTCCTCGCAGAGCGAGCATATCATCTCGGACAAACGCTTGAGGAACGCATCATCGCCGTCATCTGGCACTATGACCGAGCCGCCGAGGGAGACCACAACCTTATCCATTTGTATACCAACAGATATAAGTGTGAACCGTTTTCACCTAAAAAAAGGATAGGTCGTTAAATAATGGATGGAATAACCGGTGAGACCCTTACCGATCGTCAGAAGTACGATTTCAAGAGGTCTCTTGAGGAGATCAAGGAACTGAAGGGAAGGGGCACCGAGCTTATATCGGTCTACGTGCCGCCTAGCAAGCAGATCTCCGATGTGGCCGCCTATCTCAGAGAGGAGTTCTCTCAGTCCTCCAATATCAAGTCCCAGGGCACCAGGAAGAACGTGCAAGGGGCGATCCAATCCATCCTGGCCCGTCTGAAGTACTTCAAGACGCCCCCGGCGAACGGTGTGATATTCTTCGTGGGGGAGATATCCACCACCGGTGACCAGACCAAGATGGTGCAGTACGTGTTGGAACCTCCGGACCCCATAACCACGTTCCTGTACAGATGCGACTCGGACTTCTTCCTAGAGCCCCTGCTGGACATGCTGGTGGACAAGAAGGTGTACGGCCTGGTGGTCATTGACCGTTCCGAGGCCACCATCGGCATCCTGCGCGGTAAGCGCATCTCGGTCATTCGCAACTTACCATCCCTGGTGCCGTCCAAGCACCGAATGGGCGGACAGTCGGCACAGAGGTTCGAACGCTTGATCGAGATCTCCGCCAACGAGTACTACAAGAAGGTGGGCGACATCATGACCGAGTCGTTCCTGAACTTGGAGGGACTTCAGGGCATCCTGGTGGGCGGTCCAGGCCCCTCCAAGGATTTCTTCGTCAAGGAGGGTTACCTCCACCACGAGCTGGCCAAGAAGGTAATAGAGACGTTCGATACCGGCTACACCGACGAGTACGGGCTGAAGGAGCTGATGGAGAAGGCCAAGGACAAGCTCTACGACCTGGACCTGATGAAGGAAAAGCGCTTCATGCAGCAGTTCCTGAACGAGATCAGGAAGACGGAAGGAGGACTGTCCGTCTACGGCGAGGACCAGATCCGACATGCCATAATGATCGGAGCGGTGGATGTTCTTCTGATATCGGAGGGCCTGCGCAAGCGCAGGGTCTCCGTGGACTGCCCGAACTGCGGGACCCAGGAAATAACGATGGACAAGAGCCCGGAAGGCAACAACATGGACTGCCCCAAGTGCGGGACCACGGGCACCGTCACCAAGGACGTGGACCTTGTCGACGACCTCTTCGATCAGGCCAGCCTCATGGGCACCAAGATCGAGCTGATATCCCCTGAATCGGAGGAGGGGGATATGCTCCTCAAGGCGTTCGGAGGCCTGGCAGGACTTCTAAGATTCAGCATAGGTGTATAAATGGACGCCCTAGGTCACTTCGAAGAGCATATCAGGTCCAAGCTGGCCGCGGAGCTCGGCGCCATGGGATTCGATGGCCAGGTCACTCTGGAGAGGCCTGACCACGAGATGGCCGATCTGGCGCTGCCGTGCTTCCAGTTCGCCAAGCATCTGCGCAAGGCGCCGCCGATCATCGCGCAGGAACTTAGCGAGCGGGTATCCCCTGACGATCACATTGGCAAGGTTTGGGCCGACCGGGGATACGTCAATTTCCGAGTCAACGAGACGCTGCTGAGCGCCCTGGTGATCAGGGACGCGCTGCAGAGCCGGGAGGAGTTCGGAAAGGGCGATCCCAGACCGGGCAAGGTCCTCCTGGAACACACCTCGGTGAACCCCACTGGACCCATACACGTGGGACGGGCGAGGAACCCTCTGATAGGGGATACCCTGGCCAGGTGCCTGCGCATGTGCGGGCATGATGTCAGCACGGAGTACTACGTCAACGATGTCGGAAAGCAGGTGGTGCTCCTGACCTGGGCTTTGGCACATCTGACGGACAGGGATGTCGTCCCCTCGGAAAGGGATAAGGACGACCACCGCCTGGTCGGATACTACCAGGCCGCTACCAAGCTGATGGAGTCATCCACGGAGGTGGCCAATGATATCGCCACCATGACACAGAGGTTCGAAGCGGGCGATCCGGACATCATCGCGCAGGTGCGCCGTACGGTAGATATGATGCTTGACGGGATCAAGGAGAGCCTGAGCGGCGTGAACGTGCTCCTGGACCGCTACACTTACGAATCCCAGTTCATCCTGGACGGTTCGGCCCGCGAGGTCGTCGACCGGCTCAAGGCGTCCAGCTATACCGAGATGGATGACGGCGCGTACTACCTCAACCTGGAGGAGTTCGGCGTTCATGGACGCGATACCCGATTCTTCTTCACCCGCAAGGATGGTACCACGCTATACACCACCCGCGACCTGGCGTATCACATGGACAAGTTCAAGCGGTCCGACGAGCTGATGAACATACTGGGCGAGGATCAGAAGCTGGGACAGAAGCAGCTGGCCTCGGCGCTCAAGATACTGGGTTTCGAGAGGTCCCCGGAATGCATATACTACTCGTTCGTATCGCTGCCGGAGGGCCGGATGTCCACCAGGAAGGGTGTCGTGGTGTACCTGGACGACCTGCTGGAGGAGGCGGTGGAAAGAGCGTACCAGGAGGTTTGCTCGCGCCGCCCCGACCTGGAAGAGGAGAAGAAACGCGGCATCGCCAGGGAGATCGGCGTTGGCGCGGTGCGCTACAACATAATAAGGGTGCAGGCGGAGAAGCAGCTCGTGTTCAAGTGGGAGGATGCCCTGAACTTCGAGGGCAACAGCGCTCCGTTCGTTCAGTACGCGCATGCCCGTTGTTGCTCCATCCTTCGTAAGACGGGAGATTTTAATAAAAGCGCCGACGTATCGGTTCTGACAGACCCGTACGAGCGCAAGCTCGTGTGGATACTGGCGCAGTTCCCGGAAGTGGTTCGGCAGGCGGGGGACAAACGCCGCATACACATGCTCCCCACCTACGGTCACGAGCTGGCCTCGGCCCTGAACCAGTTCTATGGCGCGGTGCCTGTGCTCCGATCGGAGCATGAGGACGCCAGGCTGTGCCTGGTGGAAGCGGCCCGCTGGGCCCTGCGAAACACCTTGATCGTAATGGGAATAGCGGCCCCGGAGGAGATGTGATGGTGGAGATTAGGAAGCTCAAGGACAACGATAAACCGCAAGTGAGGACGCTGGAGCTGTTCTGCATCCGCGAATACCTGGAGGGTTCCCTGCAGAAGAACTGGGACGACCTGCCCCCCGATCTCATGGAGCAGTTGGGCGCCTCCACCAAGGATTCCTTCGATTTCTATCGCGAGGGAGGCATGAGCTATGTGGCCCTGGAAAAGGGACAGATAGTCGCCTTCCTGTTCTCCCAGATCATACGGCATGTCAACAATATAGAGAAGGTGCTGTGGGTGGAGAACATGGGTGTGCATCCCGATCACCGCCGCAAGGGAGTGGGGTTGAAATTGCTGCGCCGGGCCGCATCGGACGCAAAGAAGAAAGGGGCCAAGGCGGTGCAGAGCGTGGTCATGCCCGACGCCAAGGACGCGGTCATGCTGCACAAGAAGGTCGGATTCTTCATGGACGGCAGGAAGTTCGCCTTCCTGGACCTTGAAAACTTCAAGTGATCAGAACTGGAGGATGTAATCCTCCTTTCCATATTTTCCCTCTATCAAGGCCTTTACCCTGCCTTTCTCCCTTTCGTTCACCGGTATGCAGACCGCCCTCTGTTCCAGCTCCTCCGAGAAGGCCCTCACCAGAGCGTCCTTGACCTCGTTCATGTCCGGCGAACCCCCCAGCTCCTGGCGCAGGCATGTCATCTGCTCCCTGGTCCGGGAGCGCTTGTCCTGCCGCGGCCTCAGAACCCGCATCATTCGGTCGAGGTCGGTGTCGATGAGCAGCGTGCCGTGCACCATGAGCATTCCCCTCTTGCGGGTCTGGGCGCTACCGGATATCTTCCTTCCTTTCACGACGATATCGTTGGGAGGCTTGTGCTCGGCACTTATCCCCAGAGAGCGCAGAGCTTTGACCACCACCCCGCAGGTGAGGGCGTAGGCGTCTTCCGGCCTGGGTATGGCCCTCTGATCCATGGTCAGGGAGAAAACCAACTGACCGGGGTCGGTGAATATGGTGCTACCCCCGGACATCCTGCGCACCAGGAATACCTGCTCCTCCAGCAGCGCCTGCGGGTCAACGGCCGCCTCCACCTTCTCGAAATAACCTAGTGAGACCGTGGGCCTGTCCCGGACATAGACGTGCAATGTGGGGGGCATGTGGCCCTCCGAACAGGATTCCAGTATGACTTCCTCCAGGGCGACGGAATACAGGGGGTGACAGAGACCCGAGTCGACAAGGCGCAGCATTCAAAAAAATAAAAAGAAAAGGGATGGTAAAAGGTTTTGCTTACTTCTTCTTCGACGGCGGGGAGGGCCCCTTCTTCTTGCCGGACATCATGGGCAGCTTCTTCCTGAACAGGAAGAGGACCACCACGACGATGATGACGGCGAATATGCCGCCGTACAGCAGCCAGGCCTTCCAACCAGCCTCGTCCACCGTCAGGGAGACGGTGGCGGAGTTGTCGGTCATCTTGGAGGAGACCTCGTCGTTGGCGCTGACATTGACCTGCAGGGTGTAGTCACCCGTGGCGGAGAAGGAATGCTTCATGCGCAGCAAGCCGGACTGGCCAGCATCGAGCGAGTAGGCCTCGCTGTCGTTGACCAGCAGGACGCTGACATCGGTAAGCATGCTCCTGGAGCCGTCCAGGTTGACCTTCCACAGCTGGGCGTATATACCCTCGGCCTTGGCCGTGCCCACGTTGGTAACGTTGACGTAGATGAAACCGTCCTCGCCCTCGGTGAACTTGGTGGGATCGAAGGTAACCGAGCCGACACGGAGGTCCGGACGGGACGATGACTCGATCTTCAGGCTGTAGGTTGTGTTCGCCACGTTACCGGCGTTGTCCGTCAGGGTGAGCTTGACGGAGAACGTCTTTATGGACGAGTAGCTGTGCGTCGGTGAGGCCAGGGTGCTGTTGGTGCCATCGCCGAAGTCCCATAGGTAGCTGGCTATGCCGCTGGCGTCGCTGGAAGCGGAGGCATCGAAGGTCAGGGTCTGGTTCTCCTTGGCGCTGGTGACCACGGTGTCGTTCAACTTGACGGAGAACTTCACGGTGGGCTTCACGGTGTCCTTCACGGTGACGGTGACGTTCTTGCTGCTGGTGTGGTTGGCAACGTCGGTCACGTTCAGGTACATGGTGAAGACACCAGCGTTGGCCCAGGTGTGCGACACGGTCTGGTTCTCGCCCATGAGAACGGTGGTGGTGTTGCCGTCGCCCCAAACCCACTTGTAGCTGGCTATGAGACCGGCCTCGGTCTCGTTCAGCATGTCGGCGGAATCGGCACTGTTAAAGGAGTACGCCTTGTTCTGATCGACGTTGAGGGTCGCTCCGAGCGCTGTAACGTTCTCCATGGCGGCCACGGTCGGGTCGACACCGTCCACCTTCACGTCGAAGGAGCTGTAGGCCATCAGTCCGGCCTGGTCCTTCACGGTGAGGTTCACGGTGTACTGCTCGGCGATGGCGTAGGAGTGGATGCAGGTCAGGTTGGTGATCTCTCCGCTGCTGTTGCCGTCGCCGAAGTCCCATATGTACATCAGGGGGTTGCCGTTGGGGTCAACGGAGCCGGAGGCGGTGAACGTGACGTTCGCGTCCTGCGCCACGATGTAGTGCAGGAACTCGGACCCGTTCATCACCTTGTAGGCGTCCACGCCGGTCATTATGGCCGCGGCGGCGCTGGGGGCAACGGACTCGTGCACGCTAACGGTGGCGGTGGCCACGGAAGTGCCGGAGGTCACCACTATCTCGGCGTAACCGGTAACGGTCACCCCGGAACCGGACGGGGCGATGGTGGCGCTTCCAACCTTCTCATACAGGGAAGGGAAGGCCACCTTGTAGGTGTAGCTCATGTCGTCCAAGGTCTTCTGGGCGGTTACCGCGACGGGGTACGTCGGTGCCCCGTTGGTCACCTCATCGATGGTGCTGTAGCCGGCGACCATCTGTACCTGGAAACCGCCAGTGTCGCTGACCATGCCCAGCAGGCCGGTGATGTTGTACGCGGGATCGGCGACGTCGGATATCATGTTCACGCCGTTAACGGACAGCATGCCCACGGTGGTCACGTCTATTGGGCCGAACTCGACCATCTTGGCCTTGAAGGCATCCAGTTCAGAGGCGTTCACCTCACCATCGCCGTTCCCGAACACCAGGTCGATCTGCATCTTGGCGCTGGGAAGGTAGGCGTAATCCAGCCCGGGTACTGTATTGTCGTGGTCCAGTACCATGGTCTTGGTCAGAGTGGCCACGTTCCAGTCGTTGGCATCGAACGCGAAGGCGTTCTCCTCTGTCTGCGCGCTCTGCTTGGACAGGGCCACGGTCTTTAGCGGGTTGCTGGCATTGACGGTAACGGCCTCCACGGCGGCCAGGGCGCCATCGGCGTCGACCAGCAGGGTGAAGTTACCGACAAAGGCATCGAAGCTGAAGAAGGGCGAGGTTCCAGAGGCCTTTATGATCTTCCTGTCGGTCTCGACCAGGGGGTCATCTCCCACCAGGTAGGCCACTACCCCGGTGGCCGGGGCGCCGTCCATGGTGACCAGCCCGTTGAACTTGGCGGCGGCGGAAAGCGTGATGTCCTTGGTCACGTTCGCGCCGTTTATCACCACGTCGCTCTCCACGTCGGTAGCGTACGCGGCGTTAGAGCATACAATGGTGTAGGTACCGTTCGGCAGCTGCATCTGGGCAGTTCCGCCGGTCGCAATGTCACTTATGGAGGTGGTAGCGTTGTCGACCACCGTCTTTACGACCACTGAAGCACCATCAAGGGCGCCAGCGGTGCCGTTCACGTTAACGGTCAGAGCGTACCGGTCAGCGGACATCTTGCTCATGGGCACCGATATGGCGCTCGGCAGAAGGTCCGTGAAGCGTATGACGCTGTCGCTCTGGTAGGTGTAATAGTCATCACAAGTCACAGTCATCGTGTAGTATCCATCGTAAGGAGTGAACACGGCAAGTCCGTCCGACCCGGTCGTCTTGGGGGCGGGGCTTTGCTGGTGTACGCCTATCAGGGCGACCTTGGCACCAACAACGGGATCGGCAGTGTTCTCATCATAAACGATAATTGATAGGTCGTTACCAGGAGTGGCAGCGCTGACCTCGTAGGGCACTATCGCCAAGAAAGGCGTGGCCAAGAGCATCAGGACCATCAATCCGGTCGCTAGCTTCCAGGTTCTGTTCAATTGCATTATTTCCCTCCCTCACGATAGGCGCACCTAAAGTGCTGACTGAGTCTCGGGTTATCTCGGAATAGTGTTGCTCTTTATAAAGGTTATCCAAGCGAAAAAATAGTACTGGCCGCTGTAGGAAAGGGGATTGGAAAAAGGGTTCGCGAAGCATCGCTCAGGTGACGATCTCCGCCAAGCGGTCCTGTTCTATGGCGCGCCTTATCTCCATCGCTAGGCGCCTTCCGGTGCTCACGCTGCGGCGCCACAGGGAGTTGGCGTACGGGTGGCCGACGGACATGTGCACGTTCGTCCCCCCGCCAATGCGCGGCGCCACGTCGTAGATGAAGAACTTCATGTCCTTGTCCACGCAGGTCTGCAGGCAGAAAGGACCGATCATGCCCGGGGCGAAGTGCTTTTCCGCCGCCTTGACGAACTTCTCCGCCAGGTCGAAAGCGCCGTCCAGCAGCGACTCGCGCATCGTGGAGGAATTATGACCGCAGACGGTGTACTCGGGTATGCGCTGTCTATCGTTCAACGCCAGCTGCTGCTCCGCCGGAAGCCGGACGAAGCCGTCGAGAGAGGATTCGAAGCGCCAGTCGATGCCCAGCAGCTCGATCTTCGAACCCTTTTCCTCCAGGGGAGAATAGAAGAAGTCCAGGTTGAAAACCGGGCCTATCACGTATTCCTCCATGCGGGCATCTCCCAGCGAGCCCTCCTCGATGACCTCGTCGCGTATCAGCTTGTTGGCCTTGTCCCAATACTCCTCCGGCGTGGAGGCGGTGAAGAAACCGCGTTCCAGCTTCTTCTGCTTGTGATGGAGCTTGACAATGGTGAGGGCGTTGATGTCCTCCGGCCTGTTGACCTTGCGCGGGGAGGGCATGCCAGCCTGTTCCAGCACCCAATAGTAATCTTTCTCGCCGCCGCGGTCCTCGCATCGCAGAAGGTTCCGGGAGCCGACCAGGGGAACGGTGAAATCGTTCTCCACCGAGTCAATGCCGCAATAGGAGGTGAAGGAGCGGTTCGGGACGAACAGCACGTTGTCCTTCAGAAGACGGTCCATCACCGGTTTGCCGGTCGCTTCCTTGAACCTGTTGAGCATGATGGTCTCGTCGACTATGCCCCTTCTGAGGCTTCCGTCCTCCTCGCGGTATGCCTTGAAATATTTCGTGTACGCGGAATCGCGGCCCTTCTGGCACACGGCCAGGGTGCGGAAGCCTTCCTCCACCGCGCCATCGCAGACGTCCAGCGCGGAGTGCGACGCGAGCACCCCTATCTTGATCTTCTCCGGATCGTAAGCCTCCAAATTGCCCAGGATGGTATCCCTGTCGATCATCATGCTCCCTCGGAAATAGTTAGGGAACGTCCCATAGCATATTAACTTGTTCCAAATCAGACGGAAAGACCGAGCATGACTATGACAGCCATTAGTGCCAGCGAACCTATGAAATCGATGGCCGATGACGTCACGGGAATGCTGTGGTCGTCGGGGTCCAAAGAGAACATGAAGGTGGTCACCGCCACATAGTACGAGAGGAAGTTCAGAACGGTCACGGTCACCAGCCCGGACACAAGGCCCAGGGTGATCATCGTCAACAGGCCGGGGGACGCCAGGCCGAGAGCGACGCACACGAAGTGTGTGGCGATGCTGACGAAGGTGAACGCCCACAGCGCGAAAATGTAGATAATGGCGAAGTTCTCGTAGCTGACCTTCCCTGGAACTTTCCCAGGCACCATGATACCCATGTGCAGGAGGGAGGACATGCGGGACGTCAGTATTCCCCCCAGGGCGTTGCAGTTCTGCAGGAACAGAGGGATCAGCACCAGGAGAGCGGGGAACGCCACCAGGTGGCTTATCTGGTCCTCGATGGTGAGCCCGGCGCCCAGGTCAAGGAGTATGCATATGATCAGGACAGGGGAGCTCTGCACGAATATGCGCTTGGCCTCCTCATCCCTTCGGTACAGCGCCTCATAGACCAGATAGACGGTGATCAGAAGGAACACCACCACCATGATGTCGTAGAAGGTGGCGGCGATGTCCCCGTTCCAGTTCAGCACCAGTATACCGGCCAGGAAGAGCATCGGCAGCGTCACGATATCGCCGGCGGCGGTGAGCAGCGGTGCGCTTATGTTGTCGATGTCCCAGTCGCGCCGGAAGCCTATATTGGCCACTACCACGTTCACAACCAAAAGGACCAGGCCGGCAAGCACCCCGCCGAACACCGAGATGAAGATGAACTGCTGCATGCTGATGCTGTCGATGCCCAGGGCGGTTGACACTATCTTGGCCAGGAACCCCATGAGGAAGGACACGACCATGGTCAGGATCAGGGATGCCTCCATGTTCTGCCGCAGTATGCTTCCCCTGCGCAGGGAGAGCTCGAACGTGCCCACGTGCATGGACGTTCCCAAACGGCTTCCCAACGCCCCGAATATGTTCCCCCTCATGCCTATGGCCGCCGGGATCAGTATCATCAGGCCGGGCAGAAGTTCGAGCGTGTCGGTCATGAAGCCCAGCGTCACGCCGGCCATGATGTCCCCGAGGGACGATATCAGCAGGGCGGTGAAACCCATGGTGAAGACCGCCCTGTTGTTGAAAAAGAAGGCCTTCACCGTACCGCTCATGCTAGCACCCGCCTAGAGGTAAGATTTGACCCTATTAATATTAAGTCATCTGTACGACCAGACGGCCGTTCCAGTGAGCTGTTGGCAAGGTTTTCAGTCTCACGAATTCGCAACGATGATATATGGTTAACTTCATAAGGAAAGGATGCGAGCCCGCCAGGCCGTTAGCGGCTGGTGGTCCCGTGAGGCCAACTGAGATGTCACTAGCGATATCCATATCCCACCCCCGCAGCAGCTGGAGGTCCATCGCAGTGACACGGCGCAGGTGTTCTTTTTATGTATGACCTTGGAAGGGAGCAACGTCTGGACAGGTACGACCTGGCTCATGCCACGGTCCGGGATATACTAACCGAGATGAAGGACATATCGGAGATCATGGTCGATCTGGCCTACGCGTCCATAATGTTCGACAGCGAGGAGATAGCCGAGGAGGTCAAGAACCTAGAGGAGGACATGGAGGAGCTTAGCAAGAGCATCCGCACCAAGGCGATGCTTTCCGCGCGCACCCACAAGGACGCGGCCAAGCTCTCGTCCTTGCTGGAAGTGGCCGCCGCCTCGAGGCGCATATCCAACGCCGCGGGGGACATCGTCAAGCTGATGGAGTGCGAGGTGGACAAGCGCCCATTCCTGACCTTCATTCTAAGGGAGGCGGAGGAGAAGATCAAGCGCCTGGTCCTTGAGGACGTTTCGGACATGGTCGGTCGCCAGATCGGTGAATTGGGCGTTGAATCGGAGACGGGGATGCGCATCATAGCCATCAAGCGCGGGAAACGCTGGATGTACGATCCCGAGGAAGAGAACAAGCTCAAGGCGGGGGACGTGCTGATCGTGCGAGGAACGGATGACGGATATGACGTGCTGCGCTCCTTCGCCAACGGCGACGAGAAGTGGCCGGAATACCCTGACGAAGACGAGGAGGAAGACTGATGGACCAGCTGGACGAGATGCTACTGGAGCTGAAGGACTCCTCCGAACTGATGATAGACCTGGCATACTCATCCTTGCTGTACAACAACAAGGAGATAGCCGAGGAGGTCGTCCTTATGGAGGAGGTGCTGGACGAGCTGGCCAACGATATACAGAGACAGGCCATCGCCCGGGTCATGCGGGACAGGGACGAGGGGAAGGCCTTCACGGTCATCAAGTTGGCCGCTGCCGTCGAGGAGATATCCGACGCGGCCATGCAGATCGCCATGGTCACCATAGACGATGATGAGCCGCACCCGGTCATCCGTCTGAGCATAAAGGACGCGGACACCACGATCACCCTTGCCGAGGTGAAACCGGGCTCGGACCTGATCGGGAAGAGCCTTGGGAAGATGCGGCTTGCCAGCCGAAGCGGCATGTGGGTGGTCGCCGTCAAAAGGGACCGCAAGTACCTGTACGGACCGGAGAAGGACGCCGTGATCGAAGAGGGGGACGTTGTGATCTCACGAGGACCTCCGGACGCCGAGAAGTACTTTCAGGACCTGTGCTCAGGAGAGGAACGCCTGGAAGAGTGATGGGATAATAAGTAGCCCCGGGCAGATTCGAACTGCCGTCGCAGGATCCAGAATCCCGCATGATTGACCGCTACACTACGGGGCTGTGCGGGACGGTGGTAAATATTCCCTGCCTTTAACCTTTTCGCTGGAAGGTGGTTCAGGCGGCCTTCACGACCGCCGATATGCGCTTGTAGACGTCGTCTATCGGGCCCATGCCATCGACCGACCTCAGAACGCCCTTCTTGCGGTAGAACTCGGTCAGCGGCGCTGTACGCTCCGTGTAGGTGGCGAAGCGTTCCCTTACGACCTTCTCGGTGTCGTCGCTTCTCTGGTACAGCTCCCCGCCGCACTTGTCGCACACGCCCGCCTTCTTCGGGGGGTTGAACTCCAGGTGGAACACTGCATTGCAGGCCCGGCAGGACCTTCTCTCGGTGAGGCGCTTGATCAAAGCCTCCTGGTCGACCTCCAGGTCCACGGCCATCTCCACGTTGAAGAACTGGTCGAGCGCCTGAGCCTGCTCCAGGGAGCGGGGGAAACCGTCCAGCAGCACGCCGCCCTTCAGCCCCTTCAGCTTCTCCCTGATCAGCCCGACCACCAGGTCGTCGGGGACGAGCTTGCCGGCGTCCATGAAGGACTTTGCCTTGGTTCCCAGCTCCGTCCCGTTGCGTACCGCCTCGCGCAGCAGGTCCCCCGTGGATATCTTGGTGAAACCGAACTCGGCCACCAGCCTCTCGGTCTGCGTTCCCTTGCCCGATCCCGGAGGTCCCAAAAGGACGATCTTCAGGTCCATGCCCGGCCATGCCACTCCCGATAAATCATCTTTGCGATTTATCCGTCCCGGCGACAATAGGATTATCTCCTAGCCTGGCGATCGAACCGGCATGCTTAGTGGGAAATTGGTAGGACTGGTCCCGCTACAGACCACTGACGAGCTGTCGCTGTTCAAATGGCTGAACGATCCCCGGGTGCGCAAGGCAGCAGGGCGTCCCAACTGGAAGCCAGCGTACAGCCTGGAACAGGTGCAGGACCTGATCGGGGAGCGGTTGGCCAAGCCGACCCGGTTCGACCTGGTGGTCATGGAACTGAGCGCGGAAAGGCCGGTGGGGATGATCGAGCTGACGCACATAGACCCGATGAGCGATGCCGCGCAGGTCTCCCTGATGTGGGGGGAAAGAACGGAGGAGGACCTGATGAGGGAGGCCATGCTACTGGCCGTGCGATACGCCTTCGATTCGCAAGGGCTTCACAGGATATGGACCAGGGTCCCTGTCATCGAGAAGGGGCTAACGGCTATGCTCCTGAAGATAGGCTTCAAGGAGGAGGGGGTGCTGAGGGAGGACCATTTCGCCGAGGGGGGCTGGAAGAGCTCGGTCCTCCTATCCCTGCTGTCGGCGGAGGCCGGACCATGCTGAGCGGCGAGCGGGTGGACCTGGTGGCGGCGGAGCGCGCCTACGTGCCCATTTACACCAAATGGATAAACGACCCCGAGGTCACGCAGTGGCTGAAGGCCGATCCCCCCTTCAGCACGGAGATGGAACATGGATGGGTTGACAGGTTGCGCCGAGAGGGGAAGACCACTTTCACCATACTCACCAAGGAAGGCAGGCCTATCGGCAACATAGGCATGGAGGAGATAGCCTGGAAGTACCGCAGGGTCACCATCGGCATCATGATCGGGGAGAAGGATTGCTGGGGGAAGGGTTACGGCAGCGATGCCATCACCACGCTGCTGCGATACTGCTTCGAGGAGATGGGGATGAGAAGGGTCGACCTGATAACGGATTCAGAGAACCTCAGGGCGCAGCAGGCCTACAGGAAATGCGGCTTCCAGGTAGAGGGGACGATGAGACAGTACCGCACAAAGAACGGACGCGTCATAGACGGCGTGATGATGGCGATGCTGGCGACGGAATGGTTCGCCAAGCATCCCCCCAAATCGGCCGGAGAGTAAGATATTAGTACAATCATATCATTCGCCAAACCCTAGGCAGGGGTAGCCAAGCCTGGCCAACGGCGCTAGATTCAGGGTCTAGTCCTTAGTGGTCCGAGGGTTCAAATCCCTTCCCCTGCACCACCCTTATACCATTATCCTTTCAACGCCCTGTCCGGTCCTATGCTGAAGACCTCTAACTCGGGATGCCTTTCCGCCTCCTCGATCATCGGCCCTCTGACCAGCAAGGACAGCCCCGCATAACTTCCTCTGACGGCCAAGATCTTGTCGCCGGGCCTAACGCCGAAGGTTCTAAGGGTTTCAGGAGGCAGGACGAGCTGGCCACGGCCGTCGATGGTGGTCCAACAGACCTCTCTCTTCCCTGACGTGAACGCGCGGCCCTCCTCAGCACGGAAATCGGCCAGACCGGGGACGGTATCGATCGCGAAGAACAGCACCGTCCCAGAGATGACGGGGCGCCTGGCGATGATGAAACCGCCAGATGTCCTGCTGGCGGTCAGCAGGAATACCCTTTCTCCAGGAAGGAACCCATATTCTTCCAGTGCCGCGCTGGGAATGCGAAATCTCCCTTGTTGGTCGATCGGAGACCACCCGAACACGTGCTTTCCTCCCTTTACCAATTGAGGCGTGCTCTACACCACCTGATCCCGTTTGCATAGGTGGTTCGCGTCAATAAAACGGTGCATGGCCTTGCTCGATGGTCATTATGATCGCCCCGGGTACCGGGGCGCGTCCCGATACCCGCTCATGGCCCGCCCTGTCCCTTGCGGACCAGAAGCACCATCAGCAACGCGATGACCGCCAGCAGCACCGCCATGATCAACAGAAGCACGGTGGTGTGATCGCCATCTTCTTCCGCGGTCCCAGGGTCGGCCGTTCCCACGTTGGGTCCCATCGTCAGCCCGTAGAAGGTGCTTCCGGGAACGGGGAAGTTGGAGTCGGGGTCGGCGTGGCCGAGCAGCAGCATTGGATTGGTGCCGCCCACCCACTCGTACCCCACCACCTCCGGTGACCTGAGGCCGAGGAACGTGATATTGGCCAGGGACAGGCAGCCATGGAACGCAAGGTCACCTATCTTGTTTACCGCGGAAGGTATCACCACAGAACCCAGCGACAAGCAGCTGGCGAAGGCCGCACGGCCGATGACCACGACCCCGGCGCCAAGCGTCACCTCCGTAAGGTTGTAGCATTCAAGGAAGGAGTGCTCGCCGATGGTCGTCACACCGGCCTCCATGGAGACCGCTGTGATCCCGTTGTTCGTGGCGAACGCGCCCTCCCCTATCTCCGTAACGCTGGCGGGCACCTCGAAAGAGCCGGACCTTGCGGAAGGGCATTGGATGAGCAGGCTGGCGTTCCTGTTGTAAAGAACGCCGTCGATGCTAGAGTAGTTGAGGTTGCCTTCCGACACGTCCATAGCGGTCAGGTTGGAGCAGCGATAGAAGGCGTTCCTGGCGATCGACGTCACGCTGGCAGGGATGCTGACATTGACCATCGAAACGCATCCTTGGAAGGCGCTGCTGCCGATGGTGAGAAGGCCTTCGGGCAGTTCCACCGATAACAGCGAGGTGCAAAGAGAGAAAGCCTGGGTACCTATGGAGCCGAGTTCTATTCCCGGGGAGAAGGCCAGGGTCTCCAGGGACCTGCACCCTTCGAAAGCGTAACCGTCAATGATCGCTATCCCGCTTCCGATGGTCAGGTGCTGCAGGGACCAGCAATGGTCGAAGGCTCTCCATACCATCGAGGTCACGCTGTCCGGGATGATCACCTCGCCAGCCTTGGCTGCCGGGCACTTTATAAGCGTGGTGAGGTTCTTGTCGTACAGCACGCCGTCGATGCTGCTGTACATTGTATTGGCGCCCTTCACGGTGATGGATCCCAGAGAATAGCAGTTGTGGAAGGCCTGCTCCCCGATGAACGTCACCCCGCTGCTTATGGATACCGAGGCCAGCAGGTCGCAGTTGGCGAAGGCGTAGTTCTCCACTGTGAGCACGCTGCTGGGGAGCAGAACGGATGTCACGAGGTCCCCGTGCGCGTTGTTGAACGAGTCATGGCCGACGATCGCGGTCGGATATCCGCCCAAGGTGGAGGGCACGTTCACCGCCCCCCCGGCGCCGATGTACTTGGTGATCTTCGCCACCGGCGGATCGCCGGTCAGCTCGTACTCGAAATCCCCCTCCTGCAGGGCGGAGGCGCCTTCCGGCACCAGTACCAGAATGGGCGCGGAGATCAACATGAGAACGATCGATATCGTCAGAACGAAGTGCGGTGAACGAGCGCTCATGATAACGTGCCCCCTTCGAATGGCTATCATTAGGGCCTTTGAGGGGATTTAAGCAGTTCGCAGCCGGACGGTCGCCTTGTATCATAACATACAAATATTACATGTAATCATATGGTGATATTGGTGATATAGGTGAGAATCACACCGGCCAAGTGGGACGCGGAATACGCGTGGCTGAGGAACGAGCAAGGGGTCAGGGCGCTGCAGGCCGAGCCGAAGGTGAGGACCGGGAAGGGACCACGGCCGAGCGGAGCCGTTAAGACCGGCCGCCCAACCGTGGTGGGAATTGCCCTCCAGGTGCTGGGAGCAGTGCTCCTGGGAGCCCTGGCGATCAACGGGCACCCGATAATGCTACTGCCCCTGACGGCGCTGATAGGGGGAGAGGTCATTTTTATTTCCTCCTGGGAGCATAAGGGGAAGCGTTCAGCGGGAGATAATTGAGATGACCAACGTGACCATAAGGGGCATCGACGACCAGACATACTTGAGGTTCTCCGCCCAGGCCACCCTTGAAGGCGTGCCGATCGGAGAGCTGGCCACCCGGGCCATGAGGGAATACCTGGAGAAGGGCGCGGGACCTGTGTACCGCATAGGCAACATGGAGGACATCTCCATAAACCGCAACGACCTGGAATCCCTGGACGGGGTGGTCGCCTTCCAGAACCTGGAGATGTTGACACTGGATGATGATCTGGACTGGGGACTGGTCAAGGACCGCATCCTGTCCATAGAGAACGTGGAGAGGCTGGTGATCCCCAAGGGGATATCAAAGTTCCAGATACTCACGAAGGCCCGCAACGTTGAAAGCATCCTTTCCAAATGAGCCGCCCGGCATCCCTTAATATCGTTCAAGCGCATGCACGGTCATGGTCGCGCTCAACACTGAGATGCAAGAGCTTTTCAAAGGAACCAAGTACTTCGCAATAGCCACCGCTTCCAAGGCGGGGGACCCGAACGTCGTGCCCATCGGAATGGCCTTCCTGATGGACCCCGAGACCGTTTGGATCGGGAACCAGTTCTTCGATCGGACCCTCAGGAACCTGAAGGAGAACCCCCGGATCTCGTTGCTGGTGTGGACCGCAGGTGTGCCCGGATGCCTCAAGCTGAAGGGCGACGCAACCGTTCTGGACGAGGGAGCGGACTACGAGAAGATGTACAAGATGGTGAAGGAGAGGAAGCCCGCCCTGGAATGCAAGGGATTGGTGGTCATGAAGGTGACCGAGGTCTTCGACTGCCGCTCAGGGGCCGAGGCGGGGAAGAGGCTGCTCTGAACCCTCCACCGTACGGTCGGTGAAAGGCGCCTGCCGCAGGGCCAGGCGCGTGGCGTCTATGAACATCAGCAGGCCGACCAGGGCTAGGAAGAAGCCTAGCAGCCAGCTTCCGTAGAACTCCACCGGCGGGGCCGTGCCCTCCCCTTCCGCCAACATCGTGGCCAGTATCATCGGGACGAAGGCGAGGAAGGACCTGGCCCATATCCGGCGGTCCTGCACCGCCCACGCGGACAGCAGCGCCACCAGCATGATCCAGTACCCGCCGTGCACCTTGGGATAGAAGGTGAAGAAGACCATGAGCATCAGGGTGGCGCTCTGCCATGCCGGCATCTTCTTGTAATAAGGGTAGAGGTAGGCGAAGGCCATGGCCCCGCCGAGGAGGGCCAGCTGCATCACGCTGGGCAGGCTCCATCCTCCCATCCACAGGAAATGCCATATGGAATGCCCGCCGGTCGGCCTTCCTTCATCCCCGAGGAAGTAGAAGTTCAGGAAGAAGGAGAAGTCGTCCCAGCACATGACCACGAACGGCAGGGCGATCAGCCCGGTGGCCAGAGCCAGGAACAGAACGGATCGGATCCGCCCTCTCCGATCGCGCTGCTGCAGGAAGTGCACCGGGAACAGCAGTATTGGGAACATCTTGGTCCAAACGCCAACTCCGATGGCGGCGGAGGCGGCGCTGTGACGTTTGAGAAGCATGAGTATCACCGCGGCCATGAACAGGAACGCCACTATCGACTCGTCCTCCCCGGTACCGGATTCCACGATGGTGAACGGGGAGAGCAGGACCAGCATGCCGGCCAGGAAGGCCTTGTTCTCGTCCAGGTGGCGCAGGCCCAGGTACATCATCGCCGAAAGCAGGAAGGCGAACAGCGAGAAGTAAGCGCTCCACACCCAGTCATGGTCCGCCCCACCCATGACCTGGGCGGGAACCAGCAGGTAGTTTATGATGGGCGGGGTCTCGGTGTGCACGTCCCGGTACAGAAGCCCGCCGTCCAGTATGGTCTGCGTTCTCGCCCGATACACGTCCATGTCCGGATGCGATAGGTCGGGGTCTATGGCCGCCATCAGAAAGGCGTTGTCGACCACTATCATTGTGCCGTACACCAGCAGGGTGATGGTGGCGTAAAGGACCAGTTTGCGCCCGGGAGATAGGGCGCATACCCTGGTCCAAAGCCCTTCACAACGCTTTCCCATGCTGGACATGCCCCCCTCCTAGCCTTTTCGGCGGAGGGCGGCAATCTCTTCCCTGTGGTCCTTCTTGAACTTGGAGAAGTCGCGGAGGGTGATGAAGGGGACGGTATAGAACTTGATGTACGAGCTTCCGGAGGGGCGGTCGTAATGGACTATGGGCACCTCGGCTATCTTCATGCCCTTCAGGGCGGCCAAAGGCAAAATGAAACGGTGCAGTCCCTGATACCCCTCCGGATCGAAGCCCATGGACACGGCCTTGTCCCTCCGGAACGCCTTGAAGCCGCTGTTCTGGTCCTTGATGTGCAGCCTGAACTTGCTCCGTATTATGAAGCGGTTGTATGTGCGGGATATGAAGCGGCGTATGAAGGTGTCAGTGCGCTCCTTCCTCCAGCCGGTGACCACGTCGTACCCCTCGTCGATAGTTGACAGGAACAGAGGTATCTGCTTCGGTTCGTACTGCCTGTCAGCGTCCATGATGATGACCACGTCGCCCTTGGCCTGCTGGAAGCCGGTGCGGATGGCGTAAGAGCGCCCCAGGTTCTTCTCGTGATGCACCACGCGGACATTGGGAAGGTCCTTGGCCAGCTGGTCGCATATCTCCCTGGAGCGGTCGGTGCTGCCGTCGTCGACGAGCAGGACCTCGCCTTCGATGCCCCTCTCATCGTAGACGGCCAGGATGTCCTTGGTGAGCGGCTCCAGGTTCCCTTCCTCGTTCTTGAGCATCAAGACGGTGGTGCATTTCAGTTGAATCCCCTCTGGTCATTATCGGCCTCCTTGCGGTCAAAGACCGGGGCAGACCGGGCGCGCTGGTCGACAACCATGGCAAGCAGGCTGACCGGCACGGATAGCCAGATAGAGGTAATCGCACTTAAAAGCCCTGCGGTCGCCGCCACGTGGGGGTTCAGACCGCTGGCGGTGAACACCGCCGAGGACATGACCACGTTCCCGCTGCCGGCCGTGAGCACTATTGTGCTGAGAGATGCCAGGCTGGCGGAGGCGATGACCGCCACTATGGATACGCTCACGCCCAATGCCTCTATGATAAGGTACAGTCGGACTATCTCGTTGGCCCATATGAAGGCGGTGATCAGGGATGGCCAGACAAGCCTTTTCCAGTTTCCCCTGAACACCAGGGCCTCGTTGAAGGAGGCGACCGTCTCCATCACCTTGGCCGAGACCTTGGTGCCCTTCTCCCCCTTGACGACCTTGGAGGCCATCCTGGCGCCCCAGCCCCCTATCCTGAGCAGTAGCTTGGGGCGGGCCAACAGATAGATGAAAAATATGTTGGCCAGGACCATGAGGGCCACCAACAGCATGAGCAGACCGCGGAACTCCTCTACTATGGAAGCAAGCAAAAGGAACAGGCTGGTCACGGTCAGTATGGTCAGCACCGCGAAGTCCATGATGCGTTCGGTCACCACCGAGGCCAGGCCCTTGCCCACGGCCACGCCCTTGCGGGTGTTCATCTCTATGATGCGGGAGGTCTCCCCCACGACCCTTCCGGGTATGAGGTTGTTGATGGCTTGGGAGAGCGAGAAAGCGGCGAATATGGTGCGGAAGGAGATGCTGTACCCGGCGTGCTTCATCAGAACGCCCCAGCGATAGGCCTTGAACACAAGATTTATCAGGTACAGGACCACCACCAGTGAGATCAGCCTGTAGTCGATGCCCTTAAGGACCGTCCAGACCTCCTCCGGATTGGAGGCCAGAACTACCAGTATGATTAGGGCAATGGAAATGCCCAGCCTGATCTTGGTGCCAAGGCTCATTCTTCCCGTGGTCCATCCCCTTCCCCGACCAGAACGGACCAGTCCGTCTGCACGACGATCGGACCCGTTGGCTGTTTGATGACCAGGATTTCATTATTTGAAATTTTGCTAATTGGAGGTTGGTTCGGCAGGAACGCAGCAAGTAATGTAAGCAAGGGCGTCAATGACCTGCATGATAGGATGCGGACCCTGGTCGTGTACGAAACAAAGTTCGGGAACACCGAGAGGATAGCCCGGCTCGTAGCCGGAGAGCTGAGCGAGGCTGGACACGAGGTCTCTTGCCTCGGACAGTCCGCCTCGGGAGAGGACGACTTCATCGGCGTTCCGCTGTGGGTCATCGGCTCCCCGACCCACTGGGGACGCGCTCCCTTCCGCTTCAATACACTGCTGCGCAACGCTGCGAAGGACGCGGGCAGCGACCACGACTTCGTGGTCTTCGACACTCGTTACGAGAATATGCATTCGGGTGCCGCCGACCGCATCCACCGCGACCTGGCCAGGCAAGGGCTGCGCCCCCTTCTTCCTCCCCAAAGTTTCGTGGTGGACGGGGATGGGCTGCGTTCCGGCCAGGAGGAGAAGGCCGCGGAGCTGGGCCGCCTCATCGCCTCCCTGCTCTGACCTCAGGAAACGACGGCCTCGTCATCCTCTACGATGTCCGCGTCGACCTTTATGACCATGAGCAGGACTATGGACACCAGGACGAAAACGGCAGAGATCATGAACAGGGACAGGTAGCCGAAGTACTGCGCCACCATCCCCCCCATGAGAGAACCGACTATGGTGGCGATGCCGCGCACGGAGTTGTACAGGCCCATGGACTGGCTGCGGAACCGCCTCAAGGACATTTCGGCCACCAGGGCGTCCCCGGCCACGATGAGAAGGGCCCAGCATATCCCGGACAGGCCATTGAGCACGCACATGAACAGGAACAGCGCATTGTGGCCCATGGGGACCATTGTCACCAGGAAGAAGAGCGGGAACAGCACCATCCTGAGACCGAAGGCCAGCCCCTGCACTCGGCGCCCTCCGAAGCGGTTCACCAGCTTGCCGGTGTAGGCGTAGAACACCATGGACATGAAAGAGCTGGCAAGGTACACGGCGAACACCTGGGAGCTGTTGAGCCCCACGTAATGGTTGAGGTATATTGGCAACGCCACGTAAAAGCTCAGGAACCCTGTGAACGCAAGGAACACCACGGCGCAGTACCTCTTCAGGTTCCTGGTGAAATTTACCGGGCTCATGTTCTTGCCGGACAGTTCCACTATGTAGAGAAGGCGGTGGGGCATGTAGCGCAACTTCTCCATCAGGTAGTTGGGGACGCGGTACAGGTCGAACTGGGGCAACTCCTTCCTGAACACGCTCCGGGACGGCTCCCTCATATAATACCATCCGAGGAACACGGACAGGAAACCCAGACCTCCGGCCAGCATGAAAAGAGCGCGCATCTGCGCGCTTTGGTCCTGGCCGGGGAACAGCGTTAGCCATGCCGTTCCTAGGATCAGGCCGAGCACCCAGCCCAGCCCGCCCACCCGGCTGAAATCGCCCAGCCTCTTGGACCACTGCTGGCGCGGAAAGCATTCCAACACCATGACCGTGCCCACCGGTGCGATGGAAGCCCCCATGAAACCGAACATAAGGTTGGCCAGGTAGTATTCGGTCATGCTGTTGGCGAACCCCATCAGAAGAAGGGAGAATGCCACCCCCAGGAATCCCAGGAGAACGAACGGCACCCTCTTGCGGGTGGTATCGGAGAGGTTGCCCCACAGTATGGCCCCCGGGACCGAGGCCAGGGATATTGCCGCGTTGACTATGCCCACCTGGGCCACGGTGCCCTTGAGACCTTCGGTTATGAAAAGCGGCACCAGGGCATTGGTGCTTCCGGCCGATACGTTGTAGGGAAGGAAGGAGTAGTACCACTTTTCCTCCTTGTCTCTCACCTTGGCCATTGTCCATCGGGATTGTAGGCCGACATGGATATACTATGCGGTCCCACAAATGACGAACATCAGGCCGCACCGAGCAGGACGGCCACCGTCACCATGAGCAGCACCGCGAAAGACACCATTATGAACTTACGGTCTCTCTCCCTGATGAAAACGCACAGGGAACCGAACACCCTGGCCAGGGGAGTGGCGATCAACAGGACTATCCCCAGGGTTAGGAACGCGGACGGGTCCAGTTCAAGAAGCTGGGAGGGGATCTCATCCAGCGGGACCACGGAACCCTCCTCGCTACCGGTGATTATGCCCAGAACAAGCCCGAAGAACATGAGGACCAGGCTGAGCACCATGCCCCAGCGCAGTATGGGCTGCACCACGTCGCACAGGGTGGTCTGGGGAGGCATCAGGCACCACCCCACAGGCCGAACGCTTTCATCACCATGGTCACGGCCACCACGAACAGCAGCAGCGAGAACCACTTGCGCAGGTCGCTGGACGAGTAGCGGGCCATCAATATGGTGCCTATGTACGCCCCGGCGAAGGTGCCCAGGGCCACCGCCCCGCATAGATATGCGTTCAACAGCCCGTGCCCGTAGAATATGATCGCACCGGTGAGCGCCGTCACCCCGATCATGAAGTTGCTGGTGGCCGCGGCGGCCTTGAGCGGCACGCACATGCACACGCTCATCACCGGCACCTTGACAAGCCCCCCACCGACCCCCAGGAGGCCGGACAGCATGCCGGCCACGCTGCTGTAGGCCAGCCCTTTGTTCAGTCCCTTGACGCCATAGCTCACCTCGCAGCTGTTCCGGGGATCGACGTACCGGCAGGAGAGGTCGACCATCTGCCCCTCCGCCTCGGCCTGCTCCGGGGTGAACGTCACCTCGGAGCGGCGGAGCATGGTATATCCCGCGTACACCAGCAAAGCGGAGAAAAGGAGGAACAGCAGGGTCTGGTTCGTGTAAACGGCTATGAGCGCGCCAACGATGGAGCCGAGGGTGGTGGACATCTCCAGGAACAGCGCGAGGCGGACATTGGTGAGACCTTGCTTAACGTACTTGGTGGCCGCCCCGGTGGAGGTGGCGATGACGCCTATCAGACTGGCACCGATGGCCTCCTGCATGGGGATGTTGAAACCAAGGGTGAGCAGTGGAATGATGATGAGCCCTCCGCCTATGCCCATGAGCGCCCCGATGGCTCCGGCGCTCATGCACAGCAGCGCTATCAGCATCAGGACCAGCGGTTCCATTGAGCGGCGATGGCTTGGATAAGACATAATGATAACGGGAGAATGGTTTATAACCCAGGGCTACATGGAAGGGATATGGGCCTGCTGCTGGTCAGGTATGCGGAGATGGGTCTCAAGAGCCGGGGAGTGCGCCGTTACTTCGAGAAGGTGCTCACCCACAACATGATGGCCGCCCTGGCCCAGGAGAGGATGGAGGCCTTCGTGGAGAGCCAATACGGCCGTTTGTTCGTCACGACCGACAGGCCGGAAGAGGCCGCCTTGGTCCTCAGGCGGGTCTTCGGCATATCATCACTGAGCCACGTGCAGGAATGCACATCGGACATGGGGGAGATCAGGAGCCTTGCGCTGCGGACGGCCGACCCCCTGCTCGAGGACGGTCACACGTTCCGGGTGGAGGCCCGCCGGAACGGCGTCCATCCTTACACCAGCATGCAGCTCGCCGCCGAGGCGGGCGAGGAGATATTCGAGGCCCACAAGCACCGGGGGGTGAGAGTGGACCTGCACCATCCGGACCTTACCGTCTACGTGGAGGTCCGGGACCGCCGGGCTTACGTGTTCAGCGAGTACCTGGAAGGCCCGGGGGGGCTCCCCATGGGGAGCCAGGGAAAGGTGGTGGCGGTCATAGGGAACGAGAGGGACGCCCTGGCCGCCTGGATGATGATGAAGAGGGGCTGCCGCGCCCTGTTCATGGTCGAGGATGAGAGCGCCATGCGCATACTGGAACGCTGGGACCCTGAGCCCCGGAAGGTTCAGGGGCCCTTGGACAAGGCGGTGCGGTCCGGCAGGGCTTTCGGCGTGGTGGTGGGTTGGTCCCTGAACGAGCTTGAAGGCCTTCGAACGTTGAACGTCGATGTCCCGGTGTACCATCCGCTGATCGGCATGGGAAATGAAGAAGTGGAAAGGCGTTTGAAAGAGATCAAAGGGTAGGCGTGACGCCTACTTTATCTGCCTGCCGTGGGCCTTGACGGACGGGCGCGCCTTTTCCGCGCCCTTGCCCTTCCAGTGCAGGCCGCGACCCTTGCGCCCGGCGGAGGTCTTGCCGCGATACACCCGGTTCTTGTTGGCGTTGTCGCACAGCCAGTTCAGGTTCTTGTCCGCCTTGATCGAGGGGTGGTGCTTGTCCACCAGGATGACCTCGTACCATACCTTCTTGCCATCCTCGCCGACCCAGTAGGAGTTGAGCACCTCGAGGTTCGGATAGCGCTTGGCCGCCCTCTCCTCGGCAATGCGCTTCAGGCTCTTGCCCATGGTGATCTTCTTCATACCCTCGCGCTTGGCCCGGCGTCCCTTGTAGCCCATGCGCTTGTGAAGGCCGCCCTTGCGGACCTTGGCGCGCACAACGATTATCCCCTGCTTGGCCTTGTAGCCAAGGGCGCGGGCGCGGTCCAGACGGGTAGGCCTCTCCAGACGGGAGAAGTTGGGCTCCCGCCTCCAGACGATGAGCCTCTCCCACATGAGGTCCTTCACGTAAGAAGCGTCGGGACGGTCCCAGGCATCGGAGATGTAAGAGTACATGCTCTTTCCGTTCACTGGCCTGGGCCCTTCCTCGTTGTCGTCGATCTTGTTATCTGCCATTTGTATCACCAGTGCCGCCGTTGGCGGCGCTTCGGGATTCGCCCCTTGCGGGGTACATGTCCGGCGAGACGTGTCTCGCTACGAAGGCCACAGATAATGTAGCCCTATTTAACGATATGCTGCGATGCAGTACCGGTGATCGGGCCCAAGCACCGTTGGCCTGGCAGCGACATCGCGGCGACCTAAGCCCGGTCATCGCACCTTGCACGGCGGTATGCATGCGCGATCGGGGACCGGTCATCGAACGGGCCTCACATGAAATCGTCCAGTGACAGTTTCTTGTCGGTCCTCTTGACCTGCTCCAGCTTCACCTTGGGGCGCTCCTCCGCGGGGGCGTAGTCGAACAGGCTGGCCTGCTGGTTGCCGTTCAGGAGGTCCTTCTCTCCCCATCCGAAGACCTCAGTGGCGCGCGACAGCGTTTGGGCCAGCCGTTCAGCGTAATAACGGTAATCGGGAGTGTAGGTGAACTCCTGCCCTGATATGTAGGGCTGCACCTCCTGAGGCTTCTTGCGGAAGTTGGTGACTATCCATGACACCTTCATTCCCGGAACGAACTCGTACCCCATCTCCATGAGCTTCTTGGCCGTCTGCACCGTGGCCTGGGCGTCGGGGTTGGCGTATTCCTTGAAGTTCCGGCATCCCTTCGATATGATGAGCTTCTCCAAAGGCACATTACCAGCCAGTGTGTCTTGGACGTAGGAGCGGGCGACCTTCACCGCCTCGTCCGTGTTCCCGTCCATGATGAACTCGAACATGGTCATGAGCGATTCGGACTGCAGGTCGAAGGAGTCCGTGCGTCGAACTTCGTACCCGCGGATGACCAGCTCCTCCTTGGGCCATACCATTCGGCCGACGTAGCGCTTCTTCTTGCCATGGGAGAACAGAGGTTCCATGATCTTCTCGAACTCCAGGGAACCGCCTTCCTTGGAGAAGCGGGCGGCCAGTCCGTTCCCGAACTCCAGCGAGCCTTCCAGGTTGTCATGCGGTGATTGAACGAACACCGAGTCCGTGTCGGAATAGATCACGTTGATGCCCTCGTCGGTGAGGGACTTGATTATGCCCTTTGTGGTCTCCCTGGCGAAGGCGGTTATGCTGCCGCCGATGGAGCGATCGGTGAACCTGTAGAAAGAGGAGGCGAACACCCCATAGAAGGAGTTCATGAGTATCTTGATCGCGCCCTGCAGCCCGTCGTAGTAATGCGCCTCCTCGGGGTCCTTGGCCTTTTTGGCCAGTAACTTGGTCTCATCCCTCCGGCGCATCAGGTCGGCCAGGATGGACGGCAGGATGCCGGGCTGCTGCTCCTTGCTCAGGAAGTGAACGCCGAGCGGCGATATCTCCGTTCCGCGCTCGTCGCGGGTGGTGAAGCAGATGTTCCTGGCTATGATCAGGCTTGGGTACATGGACTTGAAGTCCAGCACGCATACCCAGTGGTACACCCCCGGGGATATCTCGTGCACGTAGCCGCCCTCGATGGCGTTCTCCTCGCTGTCATCGTATCTGCCGGTGAGAGGCACCGCCACCTGCGGCGAGTGACGGTCGGCGGCGCGGATCATTATGGCGTCTATGAGCTGCGAGGAACCGGAGTTCAGCACGTCGTCCACGGGCATGCGGGACACCGCCGCCAGGTCCATGCCCTTGCGGATACGGCCTACCTTGCCCAGAATCTTGAGCGCGAGCTCGGCGTCCCGCGTGCAGTAAGCAAGCACCTTATCGCGGTTGTTCACCCACTCCTTGTCGATTGCCCGGGGATCGTAGTCCTCCCCGACCTTCATCTTCATGTCCACGTCCAGTTTTTCCTCGCCCAGTAACAGCTTTGAGACGGCGTTCAGCGTCTCCTGCTTGGGCTTGACCTCGATCTTGACCGCCCACCAGGCGTCCGCTATCAATCGGCCGGTGCAGCGCCAGAAGCGGTTCATCACCCTCCGGGGGTTCGAGAGGTCCCTGCCCCATCTCAGCTCTTCGATGCCGAACTTCTTGGCCCTCTCCATTATGAACGGTATGTCATAGCCGTCGATGTTGTAGCCGGTGATGACATCGGGGTCCTCCATCTGGATGACCTCCGTGAAGCGCTCTATCATCTCCTTCTCGGTGCCGGTCAGAGGCTCCCCGGCCCTTATTCCCCCTTCGTCCTTCATGACGTAGCAGATGGTGTATATCGTCTCGTCCGTGATGGAGTTCTCGATGTCGAAGCTCATCACCTTCAGCTTCGGCGTGAACGGCGGTATCTCGGTGAAACCGCGCAGGTTGACGACGATATCGGTGGTGTAATCGCCCTTGATCTCCTCGCCGCGGGCGGTGAAGCAGGCCGGGAGATCGTTATCGTAGATGAAGCGGTGATGGAAGGGGATGTCGGCCGCGAACACCTCCATGCCCTGCCGCTTGAGCTCGTTGCGGTACCCCGGGACGGCCCAGGGGAACTTGATGATGACCTTGGAGCATTTCTCCACCCGGCCCTTGTTGATCAGGAATAGGTCCACCGGCTCGACGCCCAGGAAATCGTCCTTGCCTTGGACGTAAGGCAGAACGTCCTCGGGAGGGGCAGCAACGTGGAAGTACGGCCGGAAACCGGTCTTGCGCAGGGTTATCGAGCGCCCGTCCCGCGTCTTGCCGAACAGCTCCACCACTATGCCGTCGTTGTCCCCTTTCGAATAGGAGGCTGTTAGAAGCCGCACGTCCCATTCGCCCATGTCTACCTCTTGGCCACTATGGTCATGACGTCCTCGTTCTCAAGCAGGTGGTCATGGCCCACGACGCGATGCGTGCGGGCGTTGATCGCTCGAATGAAATTGTCCCCCAGGTCCGTGTGCACCTTGTAGGCCAGGTCCCTGGCGTTGCTTCCCTTGCGAAGCAGGAAGGCGTCCGGGAGCACACGGCCATCGTGGTCAGTAAGGTGCGTTTCGTCCTCGACCGGGTACACCACGATCTGCTCCAGCAATTTGTACGTCACCGTCTCCAGGCACTTCTGCACCCCGGTGCCGTCGTACCTTGACATGACCTGGGACATGAAATCCAATGCCTTCCTCTGATTGGCATTGAGCTTGGCCGGGTCGTTGATCTTGAACTCCTTGTCCCCGGGCACGTACGTCACCAGGCCGGCCTTGGCCGCCCGGCGCAACGCCAGCTCAGTCTCGGCGCATGTCGGAACGGCCAGGTATCCCTCCAGCTCGCTAAGCCGCCTGATGAGGTCTGGATCGGCGGCGTCCGCCTTGTTCAGCGCTATCATCATCGGCTTGCTCAGCTTTCTTATGTTGGCGGCCAACCGGTAAAGGTCCTCGTCCTTCCAGTCTATGATCTTGGCCGGCATGTTCGAGGAACGCAGGGCCGAGGAGACCTGCAGCTCGGTCACGCCCAACCCGGTGAGCCTTTCGTGGATGACGATCTCGATCTTCTGCCCTTCCAGGTGGGCGCCCCTGGCCAGCTTGTCGAACCCCTTGAGCATGATCCCCTTGATCCACTGATTGATCTCCCTCTCCAGGAACTGCAGGTCCTCCACCGGGTCGTGGCTTCCCGGCTTCACGGCGTTGCCTTCGCAATCGGTTGAACCGCTGGCGTCGATTATGTGGATGAAGGCGTCCGCCTGCCGCAGATCGTCCAGGAACTGGTTCCCGAGTCCCTTTCCCTGGCAGGCGTCCGGGACCAGACCAGCCACGTCCAGCAGCTCTATTGGCACCAATCGCACCCCGTTCTCGCAGGCCGAGTTCCGGGGATTGCACTTGACGTTGAAGTCCAGGTGCGGGCACTTGGCACGCACGTAGCCCATGCCCTTGTTTGGCTTGATGGTGGTGAATGGGTAGTTCGCTATCTCCGCGGTGGCCAGGGTGGCTGCGGAGAAGAATGTGGACTTTCCCACGTTGGGTTTACCGACTATCCCGATCAGCATGTTCTCTCCGGACCTCCATAAGGTGGCCGAAGTTAAAATGATTGCCCGGGGGCCATCGAGCGTCGCCTCAACGACCGTCGGGGAAGGCCACCTGGGGACGCTTGGAGAGGAAGGACGCCGGGACATCATCGGCCATCCTTCGGGCGTCCTTGACCTTCAATCCCAGGGACATCAGGTTCGGCGGCATCCAGCTGTTGCCGGTGGGGTCCACCGGGCCTACTATCAGGGCCTGGTCCGGGCAATTGGAGGCCAGACCGGCAGGATAGGTCAGGAACGAGGCGCAGCTTGGCCCCCAGGGGACGCTGGTGGAGGTGAAAGCGTCCGGAGTTCCGAAATGGTGCAGGGCGAGCAGGTTCCTGAGCTGCTCCCCTTCTGCGAACAGCAGTATCGACCTCGGCGCGCCGTCGCCTTCCCCGTACCTTTCGCATGGCGTCACGCACAGATAGCCTTCCGGCGGACGGACCCTGCCGACGAAGGTCTTGCTGCGCATCACCATGTCCGGGTCCCTCTTGAGGTGCTCCGCCTCCCCGTGGCGGAAGGAGGGGAACCCGGTGGATATGAAGTGCCTCAGCCCCTCCGCCATCTCGGTCAGCCCCAGCCAGTGCTGTCCGCCCGGGCATACGCCGGAGCGGGCGTCCTGCCCTATGTAAAGAAGAGGTTCTTGCCCCTCGGCGCACATGAGCACTCCCTTGGCGACGCACCTGTCCGCCTCGCCGAACGGTCTTCCTCGTTCAGGGCGTTCCCCGCTCTCGTAGACGCACAATGGCTCGAGCCTCAGATGCCCGGCCTTCTTCAGCGCCCTTCCGATCTCAGGAACGTTGACCATCTCACCGCCCTTCATATTCTCCCCTAGAGGAGTACCGGCCGGAAGGATAAAAAAAATTCCCTCAGCGTTGGGCGGTCAGGGCGTCCGAAAGCTCGGCGATCTGCGCCGGGGCGAGCCGCTCCACCCTCTCGTCCAGGTATGGTATGCCGGACCGGTCATCGGGCAACAAGCGCTTCTGTTTGAGCACCGTCCCTATCTTCTTTCTCCTCTGCTGGAAGAGCAGGTCCACCAGCCTGAGGAACATCGCCTCGTCCCGCACCGTGTAGGGTGCGCGGCGAGGGGTCAGCAGAACCACGGTGGAGTCCACCTCCGGCTCCGGCCAGAAACGGGAGCGGGGGACGTTCTCCAGCAGCTTGCACTCGGCGCGATGGAACACGTTGACCGAGAGGCGCGAGTACTCCCTGTCCCCGGCGGGAGCGGCCATGCGCTCGGCGAACTCCCTCTGGACCATGATCACCGCCCTCCTGAAGTCCATGTCCAGCAGGTGGAAGAGCAGCGGAGAGGATATGCTGTACGGTACGTTAGAAATGAACAGGTCGAACTTCGGCGGTTCCATTTCCAGAAAGTCTCCCTGAAGGACCTCCAACTGCGGGTAAGTGTCGCGAAGATAGCGGACCGCCCCCTCCTCTATCTCGATGGCGGTGAGCTTGGACGCTCGCTCCAGCAGGGCGTGTGTGAGTATCCCAAAACCGGGCCCCACCTCAAGAACGCGGTCGTCCTTCCCTATCTCCAGGTACTCGACCTCGCGCTCCGCCACGCGGCGATCGATCAGATAGTTCTGCCCTTTGGACTTCGATGGGCGCACGCCGTAACTTTCCAGAAGGGAGCGCAGCTCCCCGACGCTTATCATTTCAGCGGGAGACGAACACGCGGTACTTCTGAGATGGATCGGCCAGCTCGAGCTCTATGCGCTTGGCGACGACCTTCTCGGGGTGCTTGAAGCTGGGCAGCCGGGTGGCGATGTCGGCGAAGGACTTGAAAGGTCCCTTCTTCCGCTCGTCCAGGATGGCGAGCATGGTCTTCTTTCCCAGTCCAGGAAGCAGCTCCAGCACGTGGTAGCGGGTGGTTATGGCCTCCGACTCGTTGAAGAACTTGACGTAATGCTCCTCGTTCTCCCTCACCACCTCCAGAATGACGAAGGGAAGCTCGTTCTGAGAACCGGCGTTGAGCTCCTCGAAGCCGACGCGGCGCTTCACGTGAAGTACCTTGTCCCTCTTGTCCATGTCCTTGCCGATGTACACCACTTCCCCGGGGGAAATGATCGCTCCCGGCTTGGGCACGAGCTCGAACAGTTTCAGCTCGGTGCTGCCCAGGGCATACGCTACCGGTTCTTTCCTGAAGCCCCTCTCCGTAGGCAATCCCTGCGGTAGATAATCTAGAATATGAGCGTAGTCCTCCAAAGCAACACCAGCCTAAAGGTATTCGTTCACCAGGTTAATAATCTCCTCGCCCTGCTTCTTGTCGATGACCCGCCTCTCCTTTTGATAGATGAGGCGCACATCGTCGAAGTGGGTGGGTATGATGTCGGTGATCTTGACCGCCACCGCCTCCGCGTTGTTGAGATCGCGCACGAACTCCAGTTCGAGCAGCTTTCCCTTCAGCTCCCGGGCCTGCTCGGCGCTGAGCTTGGCGGTTCTGGCGTGCTCCAAGGCCAGCTTCTGCTCGGGGGTGAACTCCCGGGACTCGGCCTCGGCCTCCAGCATCTCCTTGACCTCGGCCAGGGTGACGTAGCGATCCTTTGTCATTTCCGATCACCGTCAGTTCTTGACCTTGCGCATGTGCTCGGGCCGGGACACGACGGTCTTGTACTTGTCGCCGTCCCTGACGGACAGCACATAGGCGCGTCCCTGGGCGGCCTTGATCGTCCCGGTCTTGCCATGGAAGCGTAAGTGCGGCGCGCCCTTCACGATGCTGGGGTCCAAATGGATGTGGGCCTGCTCCCCTACCTCGAACTGAACGAACTCATGGGTGATGGGGGAGAGACCGCGTTCCCTAGGGTTCCTCCTGAGGATGTTCCTGCCTCTCCGCCTCAATCCGTGCGTTGCTTTGACCATATCTATACCTCGCTGCTGTCGATGATCCCGATGACGTCCAAGGAGTCCACGGTGCAGGGCACTCCCAGCATCTCCGAGAGATTGGGTTCCGTTCGGCCCTCGTCGCCGTGCACGAACTCCTTCACATACGTGCCGGACTCGGTGCGCAGGCGCAGCGTCATCCGTTCATCCTGGATATCCTCCAGGACCACGTAGACGATGTACCTTTCGCGTTTCAGGTCCGCACGCCTGTGAGACACCCTAACGGGCGTCCGCTGGACTATGCGGGTTCTGTTGAACGTGCGAAGGACCTCATCGACTTTACCCTTATTAACTTTGCCATGAATGGATACCTGCACGCGGTACTCCTTGTCCGGGGCGGCGTCCTTGATCTGGCGGACCTCCTCGCGGGTGGATGAGCGAAGATGCCCCACCTCCACCAGGCCCTTGCCCCTCTCGTTGATCTCCCCCTGCAGAGCATCAAGGTCCAGGGTCCTGATCACCGGGGATGATATCTCCAGGACGAAGGGGCGACCAGTGCCCAGCATGAGGGCGTCGATGTCCTCCCTCCCCATGCCGTGGAAGAAGTGCTCCTTGCCCTTGGCGTAGGGGAGAATCACATCGCCTATCTGCTCCTGCACGCTGGTCTGGTACATCTTGCCGGTGTTCCCGCAGCGCTGGCACCCTTTGCCCTGGCACACCCGGCAAGGCCACTTGGTCTGCGGGATCTCCCGGGACAGCTTGCGATAGCGGCCGTACACGAACAGCGGCGCCACATCGAGCTCCACATGGGCGAAGCGGGTGTCCACCAGCGCCACCACCTGCGGGTTCTTGAACTCCACTTCCTTTCCGTTCAGGGCGAACACCGCCTTCCCGATCTCGCGGTTCAGCTCGGACTTGATAGGTTCGGCATGCTCCTGTCCCACCAGGGACCAGAGCTCCTCCTCCCTTGCCTGCAGCACCGGGTCCACCCTTGTCCCGATAAGGAAGTTGTCGAACTGCACCTCTTGCAGCTTGAGGTCCACCGCCTCCGCGAAGCGGGGGACCTGCTCAAATACCTCGTCGCACAGCCAGCATCTCTCGTGCTGCATCGGCCCGAGCCCGCGTGAGGCCCGGTCCTGGTCGATAAGAGCCCGGACCTCCTTTCCCCGTTCACCATTGGTGGTGCCAGTGCCCACGTGGGCGAAGAGGCGGCCCAGGCAATGGTCGCACAGGTCGCGGTCCTGGACGTTCAAGGCTCGCTCTAGGACTTCCTTCATGATCGCCCGGCCTACCGTTTCCGGATAATTAAATTATCGTGTGCTGACAGGAAAAGTGCTTAATCCCCTGCCGGGCATGCCGTTCCGAAAGGGGCTTATGACAGAGAACGGGGACATGTTCAAATCGATACGGGAACGGGGATACGACGCCAGGTCCCTGTCCGTCTCCCACCTGGACGCGGTGAAGGAGGATGTGGAAGGCCTGTACAGGAAGGGATCTCTGGCCGAAGAGCTGTACCGGGAGTACCTTTTTCGATTCAAGTACTTCGTGCCGGAGTCCTTCCCCGAGGCAAAGAGCCTTATCGTCGTTTCCGTGCCTCAGCCCACCTGCGAGGTCAGCTTCAACGTGAGGGGGCGGCGGTTCCGGACCATAGTACCTCCGACCTACGCCAAGGCGGTGGACGTGGACATGGAGATCATGGACGCCCTGGAAAGGGGAGACGGGGACGGGGTGAGGTTGATGAGGGCGATACTCCCCCACAAGACCCTGGCGGCCCGCACCGGGCTGGTGAGGTACGGGCGGAACAACATCACATACGCTCCCGGTTGCGGGTCCTTCCATAGGCTGACCAGCTTCTTCACAGACCGGGAACTGCCGGATGACTGGCAGGAGGCCAGGATGATGGACCTATGCTCGGACTGCGACGCCTGCGTGAGGGCCTGCCCGACCAGGGCCATAGACGAGGACAGGTTCCTGATGCACGCGGAGAGGTGCATCACCTTCCACAACGAGATGCCCAGCGAGAGGGGCTTCCCCGATTACGTGCTGGAAGGCATGCACAACGCGGTGGTGGGCTGCATGATATGCCAGAAGGTGTGCCCCGCCAACGCCAAGCTGGACAATTGGATGGTGCACTGCACCGAGTTCGATGAGGACGATACCTCGTATCTGATGAAGGGGGATTTCTCCGGACCCAGGGCCAAGAGGATGGCCGCGATGCTGGAGCCGCTGGGGCTGGAGCTGCAGTTCTTCCCCAGGAACCTGGTGGCCCTGATGGAGAGGGCGCAACGGAGCTACGGGGAAACCTTTGAGCACCAGTAAGTGATGTTCACCCTGGATGGCAGAGACCAGACGAATACCTTTCATCACCTTGTCCGAGTACGCCCCCCGCATCTGGATAACCATGTCCGGGTGCAACCTTCGCTGTCGGGGCTGCTTCTCCATAGCCAGGGAGGAAGTGGGGGACCCCATGACCGTGCAGCAGCTGGTAGATCTGGTGGACGTTTCCGCCCGGGAACATTTCGGCAGGGGCTTGCAGGAAGTGGTCATCACCGGAGGGGAGCCCGCTCTCGACAGGGACTACCTGGTAAGACTGATGTGGGCCCTGCGAAGGACCTCCCGGGAAGTTGTGCTGCAGAGCAACGCCACCCTGCTGGTACCGCGGCTGCTCGATGATCTGCTGGCCACCGGCATGGACCGCCTCGTGGTCGACCTCAAGGCCTTGGACGATGAAAGGCACTCGTGGTACACTGGTCTTTCTAACAGGGTGCTGCTGGACAATCTCGCCTACGCCGCTCCGCGGGTGCCCATGGTGGTCAACACCCTGCTGATACCGGGGTTCGTGGATGGTGACGAGATCGTCCGCATGGCCAGGCTGATCAGGTCCTTCGACCCGCTGGACCTGGAGTTCAGGATCAACCCGTTCAGGGCCGATCTGTCCCCCGTGCAGATGTCCCGCACCCCCTCGGACCAGGAGCTGGAGGACCTGGCGGAGCGTTGCCGCGGGGAGTACCCGAGAACGGTGAGCAGCCGCAGCTGCCTGCGGGAGAGCAGGGGAGGGCCGCGCAAGACCTGGATCACCGTGTATCCCGACGGGAGCACTGCTCGCAGGGGGCTGCAGGACTATCGGCGCAAGAACCTTGAGATGTTCAAGGGGGACGCGGAAAGTGCCGGCCCGTCCCCCCCGACGCGGTAGTTCTTCTCGACACGTATTAATAAGAATTTCATAATCGTGTTACTTGAACGCGCCGGATGCCGAGACAGTTTCGCCCAGGGGATCGTCGCGTTCGGGGATGGCAAATGTTGGACGTTGATGGCATAGAATTCTCATACGATGAGAACCGGGTCATAGAGGGGCTATCGTTCCAGACGATGGAGAACGAGGTGATATCCATACTAGGGCCCAACGGGGTGGGCAAGACCACGCTGCTGAAATGCCTGTGCAACTTCCACCGGCCGCAGAAGGGGCGCATCAGCATCGACGGCAAGGACGTCTCGAGCATATCGAGCCGAGAGCTGGCCAGGCATATAGGGTATGTTCCGCAGCGCAATTACCCGAACCGCTCCACCGTGTTCGATTCGGTACTGATCGGCCGCCGGCCTTACATCGAGCTGTCGGCCACCAAGAGGGACCTGGAGATCACCTGGAGCGCCTTGGACGCCCTTGGACTGGACGACCTGGCTCTGAAGTACGCGGATGAGATAAGCGGGGGAGAGCTTCAGAAGGTGCAGATAGCCCGGGCCATGGTACAGGAGCCACGCATCCTGATCCTGGACGAACCGACCAACAACCTGGACATCGCCAACCAGCACGTCACCATGCACAACATCATCGACGCCGTGCGCTCCAAGGGCATGTGCACGATAATGACCATGCACGACATCAACCTGGCCGTGCACTACTCCGATCGCCTGATGTTCATGAAGGGAGGGCGCATACGGGCCTTTGGCGGGCCGGAGATGATCGACGAGGAGCTGATCAAGGACGTCTACGGCATAGATTCCGACGTGATCATGCACAAGGGAGTGCCCTTCGTGATCCCCCACACGGTGAAGAACGGCGGCCCGTGCTACTCCCATAGACATTCTCACGTCATAGACCACGACCCAGCGGACCATGTGCACGAGGCCTTCGACTCCATCGGCAGCGATACCTGATCTACACGTCCCATACGAGCAGCCTCATACTGTTGTGGCTGCGATAACGGAACTCCCCTCCTTTTGCCAGGGGTTCCAGTACCTTGCGCACGAACGGTTCTGCCTCAAGCCCCCTTCCGAAGGCCGAGAAATCGCGCACGAACTCCGATACCGCCCGCTCCAGGGGCATGACATGCTCCATCTCCGCGCTGAACCCCGTGATCTCTGGCTCTCGCCCCATGGACCGCAGGTTCCTGGCTGCCAGGTCGGACCCCCTGGCCTCGAAGGAATAGTCCTTCCCCATCTCGTTCCAGACCTTTGCGTGCAGGTCGTCCCAGCCGTTCGATGTCCACGTGATGTGCGCACAATGGTCCTTGGCGCAGGATTCCATCCTGCGCAGCCCATCGACGGAAGCGGTACCGGGACAGAGGGACGCCATCACCACCGAGCTCCTTTCCTCAGGGACGTGCTCGGCGAAGTCGGCCATCACCACCCTGATGTTTGTCAGCCCCAGCTCCCCGGCTGAGAAGAGAAGGCGGTCAAGCATGGACTTCGAGGTGTCCAGGCATGCCATGGACCTCACCAGGGGAGCGACCCTGAGGCTGTACGTCCCGGGCCCGCATCCCAGTTCCAGGACCGTGGCTTCCCCGTGCAGGACTCCGGTACGATGCAGGTGTTCGACCACCTCATCGACCATGGGCCCCTGCTGGGCACCGGAATACCATGACGCGATGCCGTCCCAGAAGCGCAAAGCCCTCTCCCGGTCGAAACCCTCGCCTATGAAAGGATGCACGCCGGGACAGCGGCCTTTCATCTCGTCGCCTTCTTCTTGGTGTTCTTGATCAGCAGGTACAGGAACATCGGGCCCCCCAGGAAGGAAGTTATTATCCCCACCGGCAGGGTGTACACCAACAGGTTCTGCCCCACGCAATCGGAGATGAGAAGTATGATGGCGCCAAGAATCATGGAGCCGGGGAGCACGTACTTGTGATCGTTCCCCAGGAACATCCTCACCATGTGCGGGCCGAGCAGCCCCACGAAGGCGATTATACCCATGAAGGAGACCACTATGGACGTCATTAGGGCGGAGAGGAACAGGGACTCGATCCTCAACCGGCCTACGTTTATACCTAGCGACATGGCCACGTCGTCGCCGGAGTCCAATGCGTTGAAGTCCCACCTGCGCCACAGGAAATAGGCCGTCACGGTAATGGAGACAATGGCCACCAGGGTCAGCTCGCTCCAGGACGCCTTTCCCAGGGAGCCGAACTGCCAGAACACAATGGCCGAGAGGGCATAATCGTTGTAGATGTACTGCAGCATGCTTATGCCCGCGGAGAATATCGAGCTCAGGGCCACGCCCGCCAGGACCATGGTCTCCGCGCTGACCTTGGTGACCTTCACCAGCAGGACGATCACCACCGTTGCTATTAGCGCCCAGGTGAAAGCGCTGCCCGATACCAGGTAGGGGTTGTCTATCAGTATGGATGCGTAGCTCTGACCCACGACCAGACCTCCCCCCAGCACCAGTATGCCCAGGGAGGCCCCGAAGGCGGCGGCGTTGGAAATGCCCAGGGTGTAAGGCGAGGCGATGGGGTTGCGGAGAACGCATTGCATGACCGTTCCCGCCACGCCCAAAGCGAGCCCGGCCAGCAGCCCGGATGCTATTCGGGGAAGATACAGGTTCCATATCAGGATCACATCCACCCTGGAGTTCAGCTCATTGTCCCTGTCGAATATGACGCGGAATATCTCCCCGAAGGACAGGGACCCCAGGTCTATCTTGAGAACGATGAGGGTGGTGGCGATCAGGACCGCCAGCAGGGCGACCAGGAAGAGCTGCTTACGCCTGGAATGTGCCAGATAGCCCTCGATCCCTTTACCGTCGACCTTCATGGATACCTACCTCACCGAATGCTCTGTTCGCGTATTAATAAAAAGTAGTGCGCTGGCCGAAGCCAGTGGTGGTCGGTCACAGCATCGCGCTGAAGGTCATGGTCCCCTCCTCGGAGATGATTATCCCCCCATAAACGGGATTGCCCCGGCGCTCCACGTACATCGTGTTCATGTCCTCGTATATGGAAGTGGGGCTCGATGGCGCTGGTATGTTGTTGGCCGCGATGTCCCGGTTGGACATGTGGGCCCCGAGGAACGCGTCGTACACCGCGTTGACCTTCTCCTCGAGCTGGTCCTCGGTGAGCAGCCCGTGGGCATCCTTGAGCACCTGATAAGCGGATATCAGCACGTTCTCGAAGTTCATGCCGGTCCAGATGTATGGGAAGGCCACGTACGCATCGTGGCCTACGAACATCTGGAGTATGCCCTTGGCCGTGTTGTCCGTGCTCATGTACAGCCCGGTGCCGTCTAGGAACAGAAGGACCTCGTCCCCTGCCGCCTCGGCGGCCTGTACCCCTTCCTTGATCTTGGTCGCCGAGAAGGTGCTGACCCCCGAGCCGTTCAGGTCCATGTCCTCGTTGGCCATGATGTTCTTCACCCCGGCCAGGGCGAAGGGCATGTAGTAGGCCATGGACGAGTCCGGTCCGTGCGCGCCATTGTAGGCCAGGGACCCGATGTAGGCGCTGACGTTGGTGCTGGCCTGGGCCGCGATGGCCCTGATGTCCTGGACGGTGTTCTCGATGGCGTTCAGCAACTCCGCGCCCCTCTCCTCCATGTTCAGCACGTTGGAGAGAAGGTTTATCTGGGCCTTCAGGTCGCCCACGACCTCAAAGGACCCCGGCTCCAGGAACGTGTAGATGTTGGCTATGGCAACCACGTTCAAACCTCCATCCAGCAGGGAGCGGTACTCGTTGGCGTGGTCGGTCTTGAAGTAGAACGGAACCACTACCAAGGACGGTTCCACCGTCAATATGTTCGCCACATCATCGACGGTGATGCCGCAGTTGGTGTGCGAGAAATCGTTGGCATCGGACTCGTTGACATCGGCAAGGGCCCGCCCGTGGTACATGAAGGACTTGCCCATGAAGTTCGTCCTGTCGTTGATGTCGATCATCACGCACCTGTCGGCAAGGCCGAAGTACGTCATCCAGCGGAAGGAGTCCTGACCTATGGCTACTATGCCGCCGTTCAGGTCGGTGACGGCCTGTATCTCCCTTCCTGCGAAATCCGTGTCCTCCCCGACCACCGGTTCGTTCGCATCATTGCCGCCCCCCAGCAGCATGACCCCGCCTATAGCCGCGATCACAACTATCGCCACAGCGACGATCGCGAACAAGACCTTGTTCTCCATGCGGGGCCGATTCGATTCGATATTGATATACTTTTCTTGAATTCGTGTTACTAAGTGCATACCAAATTTATATCCGTATTACCAATCACCTCCGAGGAGAAGAAGGGCGCGCGGAGAACGGGCGTTTTCGCGACCGGCGCCTGGACCTTGACGCGGTACACGCGGGAAACGATGGTATACCATGATCGACTGGGATTCCGAGTGGTCAAAGGCCCATGAGCGTTCACCACTTAAGGTGACCAGGGATAACGAAGGACGTTGGAGAGAGTTCTGGAGCATGGATGCCGATTACTATCTGGAGGAGGTCCGGTCGGAGGCCGGCTTCTACGGATCGGTGGTCGATCGCCTTTGCAGGGAGAACTGGCTCAGGAAGGACGACCGGGTGCTGGACATCGGCTGCGGACCTGGGACCCTGAGCATTCCGCTGTCCGAAAAGGCGAGGTCCGTTACCGCCCTGGACGAGGCGGAAGGCATGCTGAACACCCTGCGCGGGGAGATCGGGGCGAGAGGGATCGAAAACATCGTGACGCATCGCTCATCTTGGATGGAGGCTGGCTATGAAGATGATTTCGACCTGGTCCTGGCCTCCCTCAGCCCGGCCATACGGAGCGGCAGAGACATGTTGGCAATGGAAAGGGCCAGCCGGGACCGCTGCTGCCTCATCACGGCGTGCCCGAGCGAGTGGATGACGGTGCGCAACGAGCTCTGGGAGAAGGTCGTGGGGAGTTTCACGCCCAGCGACGCACATTCCATCAGATACCCCATGAACGTGCTCCTGGACAGGAAACGGGCCCCGGAGCTCTTTCAGGTCCGTGCCAGAACCGTGGTCGGACACCCTTCCTCGGAGGTCGTGGAACATTATCTCAGGTACTTCGGGATATTCACGACAGTGGACGAGGAGAGGGCGAGGACGATAGAGGAGCATGTTATGTCCCGTTCGAAGGACGGCTTCTTCGAGCGTCGGGGAGAGAAATGCCTTTACCTGCTCTGCTGGAGAAAGGGATGAGCCTTTCCTGAACGCTGCGAATATGGTGGCAATGCCATCGGAGTGGCCGCGTTCGCAGGAACGTTATAGCTCGAAGCCCATCTCGGCTATGTGCAGCTCGGGGCGCTTCCTTTCCAAGTACCTGTACACAGTAGCGTGCTCGCTGCCGCTGAGCAGCATGTCCACGGCGGTTCGCGCCACCGGCATCTGCACGGAGTTGCCGATTATGCCCACGGTGTCGCCGTATACGGATATGTGAACGCCAACCAGGTCCTCGATTATGCGGCGGGTCTTTCCCCCGGACCCGATCACCCTGGCCCGCACGCGGACCAGCTGGTTGTTGCTCTTGCCGACGTAATCATCGATGTCCATTATCTCCAGGTACTCGTCGTCGTCGAGCAGCCTGAAAGCCTTGTGCGGGGCGAAGCCCCTTCCTATGGCCTTGATTATGTCCATCACCTTCAGCGGGAGCAGGGGGTCCTCGGTCTTCGTCTCGTCGAAGGAGACCTCGCCCTCCTCGGTGTCGATATCGATCGTCAGGCCGGTCCTCTCCTGCAGGAACCTTTTCGTCTCGCCGCCTTGGCCGATGAGCGCGCCCACGCGCTCCTTGGGAATTTTGACTATCTTCATTTTTCTCTGACCCCCTGCACGTATCTCAGGACGGTCTCGTCGCTCCAGACCTTGACATCGATGCTGCGGAAGTAGCGGTTGACGTTCTTCACATCCCGCTTCAGGAAATCGATGGCGTTGGGGTGGTCGGTCAATATTGCCTGGCCGCAGTCGATGATGTATGGCGCCCCCTCGTGAACGAGGATATTGTACTCGCTGAGGTCGCCGTGCACGAGCTTGGCCTTCTGGAACGCCCGTTTCATGAAACGGACTATCTCCCTGTACACCTTCTGCGGCCCATCGAGGCGGACGGAGCGCAGTTGCGGGGCGGCCATCACCCCATCGCCTATGTAATCCATTACTATGACGTTCTTAAGGAACCGCCTGGGATGTGGAACGCGAACCCCCGCCTGTTCCAGGCGATTGAGGTTCTTGAACTCCTTGGTGCACCAGGCATAGATAAGCTTTCTCGGATTTCCGGTAAGCCCCTTGAAGCGGGTGTCGCCCTCGATGTACTTGGCGATGTTCTTGAAGGTCGCGTTGGAGGTTCGGTATATCTTCAGCGCCACGAACGTCCCATCAGGCGCCGTGGCCCGGAACACGTTGCCCTCCTTGCCGGTGGACACCGGAAAATCGACGCTGGAGATGCGCTTCTCGCAGGTCAACTTGAAGATGGCGCCGAGGGTGAGGTTATCGAAGACCTCGTCCATGACCTTGCGCCCTTCCTGAGAGCTCTCGAACGAGCGGGTGAGGCGGAGCTTTTCCACCTTGCGGTCCAGTGTGAGGATGTGGCTGTCCTCTTTTGGCATATATCCCTCAGAATAGGTCCAAGTTCTTCGGCAGAACCTTCTTGCGGCTCAGATGGCTCGCTTGGGTCTTGGTATAACGGTAACGTACGTCGCACTTGTCATCCTGGAAGTCCCAGGGGCGGAGTATGACCAGGTCGCCCTCGCGTATCCACATCCTCTTCTTGATCTTCCCGGGGATGCGCCCCATGCGGGCCTTTCCATCGGCGCACATTATTTTTATGTGGGATGCGCCCAGCAGCTGATCCGCTATCCCGAACATCTCGCCCTCCTTCATGTTCGGATACCGGATGCGAAGGATCTCTTCGCTCTCAGTGCCTTGATCTCCATGGGTGCGATATTGGTTGCTCAATGGAATCCTCCAATGGTAAGTTTCCTTTAAAACTGTTCGTCTATATAACATTGGTGTAAACGGGGGAGGGGGCTTCAATTGCTGGGGAAGGTGAACGCCATCAGTCGAGGGCGCGTTGGATTATCTTGGTCATGTCCTCTATGTTGTACGCCGTGCCGCAGTAGGAGCAGAACTTGAGGCCTTCCTTCTTGGAGTCCTTGTCTATGGTGATGGTCGCCCCGCAGGAAGAGCACCTGTAGGGTATGGCCAGCCCCTTCGTTCCCACCTGGTCGATCAGCTCGTTCATGTCCACCGTTATATGCTTCACGATCTTCTGGTCGTCCAGGCGGCGCATGCGCCCCGCCTCCTCCCAGAACTGGTACTTCTCCATGATGACCGCGGCCTTCTCGTAGTTCCCTGCCTTTTCCATGTTGCGTGCCATCAACAGATCGTCCATCATGGATTCGTCCGGCAGCTTGTTGATGTTATCCTGCTTCCAGGACCTGATGAGCCTGCCGAGCCAGGGGTCGCCGTTCTCCAGACCCTCGATCTTGGACTGGTAGGCATAGGCCTGCGCTTCCTGTTCGGCTCGGGCCATCTCGGCCGCCTCGGCCTGTTCCCTGGCGATCGTGCCCTGGCATTCCTTGCAAGCCAGGACGGCGCCCTTCTTATACCTCTTCTCTATGGCGGGATATATGCCGGCCATGATGATGGGCATGCCGATGATCAGGCAGATGAACGAGATGATTATGTACTCCCAGCTGAAGGGCATGATGGGGTCCAGGAAGGACAGCTGTTCCCTAAGCCAATCATCGCCCGTGACCAGCAGGTTCAAGAAGAACATGGCGAAGAAGTAGACGGCGAACATAGCGGCGAGCGCTTTGGTGATTATCAGATCGAAGAACGGTTTTCCGCACTTGGAACAGGAGACTGTGCTCTTCTTCGCGGCCACGAAATCAGGAAAGCGATTTGGTGATAATTAAATCCTATCTAGAGAGGTTCAAAGGGTGCGACAGTACAGGTCGATCGTTGGGGACGCGGGCGAGCGTTAGGGCGTTGATGGCAGATCTCTTTCCTCACTAATGTTTAAGTAATTAGTCAAATATCAAGCGCCATCCACGCTCCCGTAGTGTAGTCCGGCCAATCATTCCGCCCTTTCGACATCGCTGCAAAGCGGTGGAAGGTAGGCGAAGACCCGGGTTCGAATCCCGGCGGGAGCACTTTTTTACCGTCAAAAAATTGATATAGCCAGACGTGTTTTTCCTATCATGGAAGGCCTGAAAAAATCGTCAGACAAACCGTCGGACAAGAGGGCTTCCGGCCGCCCTAATCAGGGCAAGACGGAGACGATCAGGCAGCGGAAAATTGATGTTTATTTGCCTTCGGTGGAGCTCATGCAGCAGTGGAAGCGGGCTGCGGAGGCCTCGGGCATGCCCCTTTCGAAATACATCCTGGAAGTGGTGGAGCAGCACCGCATGGGCGCGGTGAGGGTCACCATGCCCCCGGCGTTGCTGGAGGAGAAGGCTAACAAGCTGGAGAAGGAGCTGGCAGCGTTGCAGATGCGCTTCGATACGCTCAACCTGGCGTTCCACAACCAGGAGGTCGAGCTTTCCCGGTTGTCCAGCGCCTATCAGAGCGCCAAGGGCGGAAGCGTGGACGTCACCATGGTCAGGAGTTTGATCCAGGTATTTCAGAGAGGTCCTAAGGGTGGCATGCACATAATCGACCTGATGGAATCGATGCAGTTCGACAAGAACGACAACGACATGATCAATAAATGGAGCGACGGCCTGAACTTCCTTCTGGACGTAGGACTGGTTGTGAAGGATGCACATGGGAATATGCGGTGGAAGGATGCGCGCTGAAGTGAGTGAAAAGCGGGAGATGATGAGCAGCGTCCTTCTCGACCCGAACATGTTCGACCTGCTGGACAAGTTCAAGATCGAGTGCAATCTGCAGGGCATGAGCAAGAGCTCAACAACGAGTTACGTTTCGTCGATGCGCATCTTCATGTTCTTCCTGATGTCCAAGCGCAAGACGGTCTTCGAGGTGGATAAGGACATTCTGAAGTCATACATCGACTACCTGATCAACCAGCGGAAGATCGCCTACCGGACGCTGAGCTATAACTTTTCTGCTTTGGCAGCGTTCTACGAATGGCTGCTGTTCGAGAACAAGATCAAGGAGAACCCGGTACAGGCAGTTCGGAAACGGTATCTGAAACGCTACAAGAACGGGGAAGGGATGCAGCAGGAGGGCAGAAAGCTGATCTCCGTGGAGGAGATGGCCATGCTAGTAAGGTCGATCGTCAGTTTGCTCGACCGGGCGATTGTGGTCACACTGGCCAAGACCGGGGTGAGAAGAGGTGAGCTCATCAGTCTGGACGTGGACGACATCGATTGGCAGAAGATGTCCATCAAGCTCAAGCCCACGGCCAAGAGGAGCAACCGGTTGGTGTTCTTTGACGAGGAGACGAAGCAGGTGCTGATGGAATGGATGAACATGCGCCGCCTCTATGCCCGCACCGATTCCAAGGCCCTTTTCATCAGCCAGAGCGGTGGAAGGCTGAACAAGAACCATGTCTACGATATCGTCGTCCTGCATGCCGGGTTGGTCGGCCTGCATGATGCGAGCTCGGACAAGCTAGATGAGCATTTCACACCGCACTGCTGCCGTCACTGGTTTACTACTCATCTGAGAAGGGCGGGGATGCAGCGTGAGCACATACAGGAGCTGCGGGGAGATTCTCGTCCGGACGCCATTGATATCTACTACCATATCGACCCGGAGGATCTGCGGTTGGCGTATCTGGCGTTCATACCGAAGTTGGGACTGGGTTCAACAAGGTAATATCGTGGACAAGAGCCGGAATGGGAAGAAAGCGAATGTTGTTCCAGAGTACGTTGAGACCGGTAGATTTCGTTGCTATCGAATAATATGATGTTCAAGCGCTTGAGAGAATTTAACTTAGCGAATTCGGGGACCTGGAAGAGACTGGGGCTAAGCGTTACTGGATGAAATTCTCGGATGAGTTGAAGGTAGGGGTGCCGATCGCGTCCCTTTTTATATCGTAGGTTTTTAGCCAGTAAGTACTGAAAAATAAAAAGGTGTACCCGGGGCCGGTCCCCGACCCGGCCGTGCCCCACCGGACGGTGGGGCGGGTGCTGGCGCTGGGCGCATGCACCCGCACCCTGGTCATGGACCGTGGTTTCGGGTCCGCGGCCACCTCCATCTGATGATTGACGTGGGATGCCTTTCGTCATTTCCGGGAGGAGTGGAACGAGATGCGTCAAGACCCTCGTGTCGTCCCTCATCCGCGTGAGGGATTAGCAGAAACGGGTCCGCATACACGACGTCGTCTACGCAGTCATCGAGGCCGACGTGGCAATGGTCGCCAAGCGTAGGAAGAGTGAGGAGGGGTATGACAGTAACGACACCACCGAGCTGAGCAGGTGCTAGGGGATGATCCTTGCTTCGCGGACCTCCCTGCGGAGCGACGCATTAAGGCTTTGCCTGCTACGACGCCAGCAAGGCGGCGGAGGACCGCCGCCTGCAGCTTGCCCTGGCGGGCATCGAGGGGCGGTTTCAAACGATGAAGCCGCGGGCGGCGGTACGCGAACAAAAAAAGGTCGGCCGGGCTGTACGCCAAGTACTTGGAGTGCCGCGTCAAGGACGATGCGCTTGCGATTGCACGCAAGCGCAACGCGCTGACCTTCGCAGTGAACCGCGAGGGCATGTTCGTCATGCTCGCCCACGGCGTAGACGATTGGGAGGCCATGATGTCCTGCTATGACTGAGGACGTACGTGGAGAAGGCCTTCGGCGCATTGAAGAACGAACTGGACGGGAATCAGTGGCGCACGGGGACCCGCAGGCTGCCAGGGGCTGCCGGTTCGCCAAGTTCGTCTTGCTACCTGACCTCGACACTTGATCATATCGAAATTGGGAAGAGTTCATTGATGCATTAATGCTGGGCGCTCTTGCGCCCAGGTGAACTAGTAGAAATTAAAGGTGTCCTCAACCTTTACTGGATTTGTGAG
>JAAYDU010000017.1 GCA_012729095.1 Methanobacteriota archaeon
CTCAAGGCCCGCGACACCTGCCCGATATGCGAGTCCGCCAAGATCGAGCCGCTCAATAAGACGCGCGATGGCAACACCAAGATGAGCTGCAGGTCCTGCGGCTACGTGTTCGAGGTTCCGACGGAGGCGAAGTGATGATCACCGCGTCCGAGGGCGCTCCCCCGTTCAGGCAGGATATGTTCATGGCCATGGCCGAGGGGCGAAAGACTGCCACCTCCCGCAACAGCCGGTACGCCAACGGCCGCTACATGTACCAAGGGTCCGGCTACGAGGTGATCATTGAGTTGTACTCCGCCACCAGGCTCCGCCTCGAGGTCATCGCCCAGGAGCACTACCTGGAGGAAGGCGTCGACTCCCCACAGGCGTTCAGGGACATCTGGGCGGAGATCCATCCTAGGAAGGGCTGGCGACCGCTCGACAAGGCTTGGTTCCACAAGTTCCACGTCCTGGAGGTCCGGAGGTTGGCCTGATGCCGGCCCTATACGGTGTCAAGCCACGGCAATGCTGGGAGGACGCTGACAAGCGCAACACCTGCAAGCACTACCGGAAGACGATCAGGCGCTGCGTGAGGAAGTGGGCCGATGGCCGAGAACCCAATAAGCCCTGCGATGGATGGTGTTCCAAGTGAGCAATCACGACACCGACCTCGAGCGCTACTGCCCACTGAGGACGGACATCAACGGCGAGATGCGCAAGTGCGTCAAGGGCTGCGCTTGGTGGTGGCAGGGGAGCTGCTCGATCGCCCGGATCTCCGTGCACCTCGAGATGCTGCAGGCTCAGATGGATGAGTACGACATCGCCATGGACGACCTCGGCCAGACCATGGATGACGCGCTCAGCGAGTTCAACAGCGCCATCAGGCAGACGGCTGACCGGCTCCAGGAGGCGGTCGAGAGCACCAGGGAGGGGGAGAACTGACCAAGTGCCCCTCCTGCGGGCATCCCCTCTCGGAGCTCCGGGAGGCGGGATCTCCGCCCAAGCAGGTCTGCCGCCGTTGTGGCCGGCAGCTCCTTCCACGCAGGGAGTCCCGCCCGATCTGCCCCAAGTGCGGCTTGGCGGCCCTGCACGTCCTCTCGCTCGCCGAGCATCCAGGGAAGCTCTTCTTCGTCCATCACAGCGGCGAACGTCAGGCCAGCGGATGCCTGGTCGATGATCCGGGGTTCAGGACGGCGAGCCCTTGATCGTCGAATGTCCTGGCTGCCACAGCGACAGGTGCGGTATCAGGCGGCGGGAGCTCAAGGACGGCCGGGTCCAGACATTCAAGGTCTGCCTGGAATGCGGCCGGTGCTACGGACACACACGGGGGAACCCTCCCGCAGGACAGACGAGGCTCTAGGAGGCTTAATCTAGTGCGCAGGAGCATCCCTAGGCCGGAGGTATCGCATGACCGAAAGGTCCGCGATGTCCCCGTGGTCAAGCAGCGCCGCGGCAAGCGTAGGAGGCAGAGGTCCATGGGCCGCTACCCCTTCCTAGCCGCGGCGAACGACTACATGGAGGCCATGAAGGGAGTGTTAGCCCCTAGCACTTGGGATGAACGAGGCCGCAGGCTGCGGCGCATGAACAAGGACCTCTTGGAGCTTGAGGCGTCCGGGCACATCAGCTCGGCCAACCCATTGAAGATGACCGACCGGGACGTCCTGGCGTACATCAGCGCCCTGCGAACGCGAGGTCTGAAGGACTCCGGGATGTCGCACAACGTGGACGCCCTGACGGCGGTCCTGCGATGGGTAGGCAACGGCGCGGCCGATCGGGCGCGTCAACGTTTCCGCCAGCACTTTCCGAGGAAGACCCAGGCCATGCTCGACCCCATGAGCGACGAGGAACGCGACATCGTGATCAGGGCGGCGATGCAGGTGGATACCACGGATTGGAGACGCATGGAAGCGTACGCCCTGGCCGTGGCGGCCATCTGCTCAGGGCTCCGGCCCCAGGAGATACGCAACGCCACCGTGAACGACCTGGACCTCAACGAACAGGTCCTGCACGCCGAGATGGTCAAAGGGAAGAATCGTTACGGAGAGCCGAGGGATTCCGCCTTCCATCCGGACGGCATCCCGTTCCTGCGGAGGTATCTGCAGGTCCGGGCAGCCAAGCTGCGCGAGCTAGGGCTGAGGACTGACACGCTGTTCCCTGCCATCCGCAGCCTCAAGGCGGGTCATCCGGACGTCTACTCGATCAACGGGACCACCACCCTCCGGGCGATCGTGCAGGGTGAGACAGGCGTAACGTTCAACCTGCAGAAGACCCGGCGCACCTGGGGACAGGTAGCCCTCGACGACGGCGTGCCGCTCGACGCGGTGAGCCGGATGATGGGACACAAGACCTCCAAGACCACGGAGACGTACTACGCGAGGAAGAAGAACAACCGGGCAGTCGCCGAGGCTAAGGCGGTGTGGAGCAAGGCCCCGCAGCCGCCGGCACCCAGCGAGCAAAAACCCCAAAACCCCTTGATTGAATCCAAAAAATGGATACCTGGCTATTCGTGATGGTGCGGGGGAAGGGACTCACCACCAACACGATCCAGCATCCCGAAATTGGATTTCAATCAAGGGGTTTTTATTTTTCTTGAAATAGACATAACCTAGACATGACCTAGTCATAGGCCGGAGCCTAGATTATTCGCCGGCGAATAATTCCTAGGGCGGCCGGGGCCGTACATTCACCGCAAGCGATATTAGCAGGATGCTCATATGGACGGTCGAGCACGGGCATCTATGCGCCAACTCCAATTGAGCATTCTGCCCGTGTTCACCCTTGTTAAGTTGGAAACTTGATAATTTCATAAGCTTTATAAACCCTGTAAAATTATAGTCATAATATGTCCGATATTGTCGAGCCCCTGAGTTTCCAGCGGGTCGGGAAGAACGGGACCATCACGCTCAGGCTAGAGGTGTTGAATGAGATAGACGCGAAGCCCGGCGATTGGGTGGTGTTGCTGCCGGGCAGGCCGGGCAGTAAGACCGTGGTGCTTCGGCGGAACGAGCCTGTGTCCGTCAGTTACGAGGATATTGGATAGAGCCTTCTGAGCTCATCGTTGCACGCCTTCATGTGCTTCCGGATGATCTCCTTGAGCCTGGGATCGTCCTTGTCCTTCTTCTCCCCCACCACTACGACCTCTGCTACGCGCATGTTGCATCGCCTCTCCGATTGTTCCTCTCTGTTTATATGATGAGCGGGAGGATAACTGAAAGTAGGTTCTTACTCCCGACCGCTTCATGTATATTTACCCCCCCCCGTTTTATCGGATCGTGAATCGTGCGGGGGGATTATTCGCCGGCGGATAATCAGGGTGTAAATTCATAACCAAATTAATAGCAAGGAACACATAATTAATCGGGGTGCATCAACGATTAGGAAGGCGCCGCTGGATGTCGGAGGTCCGTCGGATA
>JAAYDU010000018.1 GCA_012729095.1 Methanobacteriota archaeon
CCTCTTTCGGTCAGCACCCTGGTTCCGGCCACGAAGCATTCGCCCACGACCCTGGCGCTCTTCTTGTGCGCCTTGTTGTGGTTGAGCGACATGTCGTACATCGAGTACAATATGCGGCGGTGCACGGGCTTCAGCCCGTCCCTGGCGTCCGGTAAGGCCCGCGAGACGATGACGCTCATCGAGTAGTCGATGTAGGACTTCTTCATCTCGCTCTCTATCGTTTGGAGAACGACCTTGTGAGTTCCCGCGTCCGGGACCTTGGCGTCCCCCGCGTTCTGTTCCGGGGCCTGCTGGTTGGTGTCTTCGTCGGTCATTTTGGTCACCTCAGATGTCCAGGTTCTCCACCTCGTTGGCGTGCGACATGATGAACGCCCGCCTCGGTTCCACCTCGTCGCCCATCAGTATGGTGAACATTTCGTCCGCCTTCATGGCGTCCTCGACGGTCACCTTCTTCAGCGTCCTGGTCTCGGGGTCCATGGTCGTCTCCCACAGCTGCTTGGGGTTCATTTCACCGAGACCTTTGTACCTCTGCAGGTTGGCGTTCTTGCCGATCTCCTCGACCACTGCCTCCAGCTCCTCCTCGTAATAGACGTACTTCTCCTTGTTCCCCTTGCTCACCTTGTAAAGGGGCGGCTGGGCGATGTATATGAAGCCGGCCTCTATCAGCGGGCGCATGTAGCGGTAGAACAGCGTGAGCATCAGTGTCCTGATGTGCGCCCCGTCCACATCGGCATCGGTCATCATGATGATCTGATGGTAACGGGCCTTGCTGGGGTCGCAGTCCGGACCTATGTTCGCCCCGATGGCGGTTATCAGGTTGTGTATCTCCTGGTTCTTGAGTATCTTGTCCATGCGGGCCTTCTCCACGTTCAGGATCTTGCCCCTGAGCGGAAGTATGGCCTGGAACTCCCGGTTCCGGCCCATCTTGGCGCTGTTGTGAACGAACACACCGCTCGCCAGAGCGAAGTTGTGGCTATGCGGGACCTCGATATCGAAGACGTCCATCCTTTCGCCGAGATCTTCCACCTTCACGACCTTATGATTGAAGGCCGCCACCGCCTCGTCCGCAGCCGCCACATCGTTTTGGTAATATCTTTCGCAGAATGTATCGAACTTCAAAAGGGATTTATCCCTTATCGATATGCGATAATCTTCATAGCGACCGACATCCACATGCCCATTCGTACCTAGGAACTGATTTAACACGGATATCGTCTTTCGGTAATGGGTTTCGTGAAGAGCGGCCTTTCTCTTTTGTCTAAATTCATCGGTCCATTGAGCTTTAGTCGTTTGGCTTCGCCATTCTCTTAATTTTTGGTCTGCCCATTGTTCTTGCGCGATTGCCGACAGCTTTCCTCTCAAACCCGGATTGTTGCTGTACAGAATCGTTTTTCTGATCGACTGTTCTTTGCGATGCTCTGGGGTGATCCAGTATTTCCTTGTCTCAGACGCTAATAATTCACGATTGGCAAGTTGATAATCTGGATTGGAATCGTAGAATTTTTTCCATCTGGAGACCATATACTTTTTATAGCCAAGATTCGCCCACTGTTTTTTCGCATTTCTCGATAAAATAGCAGCCGTTGAGCCTACTTTCATGCGCTCACTCATTCTAGCTTTGAATTCTGGTTGCTGTTTCAAAATCCGGCACTTCTCTATGGTATCTTCCCTGTGAAGGGTTCTTTCTACGTGAGATCTGTGATATGCAAGATGATCGTTCAGGCTCGTTCGTACCAAGTTGGTTGGGTCATTATTCCGCTTATTGAAATCAACATGGTGGCAATGAGAACCGTCCTGCACCGAGTAGGTTCCAACCCATCGATTGTACCAATCGGCCAACATATGAGTGAAAAGCCAAGATTCTGATTTTGGGTTCCATACCATCTCATACCCATCGATTGTAATGTTCTTCTGAGACCTGTCGGATAATTTCCGATTCAGCGGCATCAAGGAAGCCCCGGGATGCAATGACCGCGCATCCACATACTTGCCATCCCTGGTCATGAACTGGTGATCGGGCGTGCAGGTGATGACCTCGCCATTGTCCAGGGTGACCCTGATGACCGGTGCGTTCTCCTTGGTCCTCCGGGCGTTGATGGCTTTCTCGACGCCGATAGTACCGTTCTTCCTGATGGTGTAACAGAAGTGTTCTTTTCCTTCGGATTGCTCCTTTATCAACTCCTCAAATGAAAGTTCCCTTCCATCCAATAGAGAGATCTTGGTATCTCCTGAGAAGCAGCCGCCGGCGCTGTTTCCTTCCACGATATAGATCTCCGACTTCGCCGGGTCCCTCTCGCTGCAATCGGCAAGCTTCCCGGGCAGGGCGGCGCTTTCCAGTATCCCCTTGCGCCGGGTGAGGTCCCTTGCCTTCCTGGCCGCCTCCCTGGCCTGGGCGGCGAGTATGGCCCTCTCGATGCAGACATTGGCCACTTTCGGATTTTCCAGAAGGAACTCGGCCAGCTTCTCGAACACCGAACTGTCGACGATGCCCTTGACCTCGCTGTTCCCCAATTTCGTCTTGGTTTGGCCTTCGAACTGCGGCTCGGGGACCTTGATGCTCAGAATTGCCGTCAGCCCCTCGCGCACGTCCTCCCCGCTCAGTGAGTCCAGCCCCTTGAGCATGTTCTTGCTTCTGGCGTAATCGTTCATCGCCCGCGTCAGAGCGGAGCGCAGGCCGACCATGTGGGTGCCGCCCTCGGCCGTGTTGATGTTGTTGACGAACGAGTATATGTTCTCCGCGTAACCGTCGGTGTACTGCATGGACAGCTCGACTATCACGTTGTCCTTCTCGGACATCAGGTATATCGGCCTCTCGTGCAGCTTGGTACGGCTGCGGTTGAGGTCCTCCACGAACTCGATTATGCCGCCCTCGAAGTGAAATATGTCCTGGCGCCCGGCGGCCTCGTCCTTGAAGCTGATGATTGCCGTCTTGTTCAGGTACGCCAGGTCCTTGAACTTCTCCGCCAGCGTGTCGTAATCGAACTGTACCGTCTCGAAGATGGTCCGGTCAGGCATGAAGGAGATCGTGGTGCCACTACCCTCCGCCGGCCCGATCTCTTTCAGGGGGACGGTGACTATCCCCTTCTCGCATCTCATGAAGTGCTCCCTGCCCTCGCGGCGCACCCTGACCTCCAGCCATTCGGATAGGGCGTTCACCACGGACATGCCGACGCCGTGCAGCCCTCCGGACACCTTGTAGCTCTTCCGGTCGAACTTGCCACCAGCGTGCAGAACGGTAAGGACCATCTCCACCGCCGGCCTCTCGTACTTGGGCACCAGCCCGGTGGGTATGCCGCGCCCGTCGTCGATGACGGAAACGCTGCCATCAGGGTCGATGGAGATGTCTATGTTGGTGCAGTAACCGCCCATCACCTCGTCTATGGCATTGTCCACGATCTCATACACCAGATGATGAAGCCCTCTGGCGTCGGTGCTGCCTATGTACATGCCTGGCCGCTTGCGAACGGCCTCCAGGCCTTCCAGCACCTGTATGCTGTTGGCGTCGTAGCTAGAATCTTCCATGTTCGAACCCTCTTGAGATCGATGAATGCGATACCGTTCGGTCGAGACCATGAGTTCGACCGCATCCCATCCGCTTATTATAGGAATGACATCAAAGTATTAATACCCTGGGTTTACCGTCTGGCTATATAAGCAAACCTGGTGTTTTTCTGCCCCTTTTTTTCGATCGTCGGCGCCACGTCCCCAACCTGCGAAACCTTCATATCGGACCGTGCTCGAGAGGTAATCAATAAATCGGGAAAGGGAATAGGTGGCGACGATGAGCATAATGTTCCAAGCGAGGGCCGGCCCCTCCGACGAGGTCATTAGGGCGGCCAAGGCCGAAGGGGCGGACCCCGAGTGGATCAGACGCATGCTGGCCACAGGCCGGGCCGTGATCCCTTGCAACCCCGTTCACTCGCCAGAACCCTGCGCCATCGGGGAAGGCCTTACCGTTAAGGTCAACGCCAATGTCGGCACCTCCCGCGACCTCCCGGACCTGGAACCGGAGATGGAGAAGGCCCGCGCCGCCATCCAGTACGGAGCGGACGCCATAATGGACCTCAGCACCGGCGGGGACGTTGACGCCATACGCCGGGCCATGATAAAGGAGGTCAGGGTGCCAGTGGGTACCGTTCCCATATACCAGGAGGGGCTGCGCGCCGCGCGCCGCAGCGCGGTCGTGGACATGGACGAGGACGACATGTTCTCTGGCATAGAGCGCCACGCCAGGGACGGCGTGGACTTCATGACCGTGCACTGCGGCATAACCCTGGAGTCCGTCTCCCGCCTTCGCGGTTCCGGCCGGCTCACCGACGTGGTGTCCCGCGGGGGTTCCTTCCTCACCGCCTGGATACTGCACAATGAAAGGGAGAACCCGCTGTACGAGAACTTCGATTACCTTCTGGAACTGGCCAACAGGTACGAGTTCGCCCTGAGCCTGGGTGACGGGCTGCGCCCCGGCTGCGTCGCCGACGCCACGGACCGCGCGCAGGTGCAGGAGCTGATCATACTCGGGGAACTGGTGCAGCGCTGCCGCGAGGCGGGAGTGCAGTGCATGGTAGAGGGGCCGGGGCACGTCCCCCTGTCGCAGGTGCAGGCGAACGTTCTCCTGGAGAAGCGCGTCTGCGATAACGCGCCGTTCTACGTGCTCGGACCCCTGGTCACCGACATCGCCCCCGGTTACGATCATATAGTCGGCGCCATAGGCGGGGCGGTGGCCGCCTTTGCCGGGGCGGACTTCCTCTGCTACGTCACACCGGCCGAGCACCTTTCCCTGCCGACCCTGGAGGACGTCAGGGAGGGCGTCATAGCCAGCAAGATCGCCGCGCACGCTGCCGATCTCGCGCTGGGCCGCGGGACGGAGCGGGACGACCGCATGGCCCGGGCGCGCAAGAACCTGGACTGGGAGGCCATGTACCGGGAGGCTCTCGACCCCGAGAAGGCGCGGAGGCTGCGCAAGCGCGGTGCCACCGCCGAGGACGAGGGCTGCTCGATGTGCGGCGACGTGTGCGCCATCAAAATGGTGCAGAAGTACCTGGAAGAATGAATGGAGCCACTGGAGGGTTTTGAACCCCCGGCCTGCGGTTTACGAAACCGCCGCTCTTTAGCGGCCCTTTCCCAAGGGCTACCGCTGAGCTACAGTGGCGCTAGGGCGACATCAACCGCTACGGCCATTTAAAATTTGTTGTCTCGCCGATTCAGACAATTATATTATCTGGCATCCCCCTTCGTCAAAAGGGTCACATGATTTCCGAGATGCGTCTGCCGGCCGCGGAGAAGCGAGAGGAGCGCAAGGGAGGGCAGTCCTCCCTCCGAGAGATCCTTGACCGCATCAAGGACGGCGGGTTCACCGGCTATCTCCGCACGGTGCTGACCCTGGACGGGGATTCGTCCAATGGAGTGCTTGTTTTCGACCAGGGTTCGCCGACCGTTGCCCTGTACAGCTTCAAGCCGGCCGGGAACAACAGCGTGGAGATGATGTACCGCGGGGAAAGGGCGGCGGAGTTCACCCTGGGGGATTCCATATTCCCCGACACGTCAATATCCCTGATGGGCGTGAGCGACCGCAACGCGCTGGCGTCCCTGAACGAGGACTACGGGCAGGACCGTTCCCCCGGGCTATCCGAGTTCATCATGCATTTCTATCGCGATAACCTGCGGGCGGGGGGCGGGGACGGCGGACTGGGAGAGGGCGCTAGCATCCTGGAGCTGAAGCAGGCCATCATGAAGTACCATCGCGAGAAGTCGCTGGAAATGGCCGGAAAGCGCGACCTGAGGGACATAGAGCTGGATCTAGACGAGGGGGAGAGCTACCTGGTGGAGGAGCAGTCGCGTGACTTCTCGCATGGAATATTCGTCGGGTACCTCGGCAAGGGCTACGCCGGGCTGGCGATATCCCGCACCAACCCGCGCATGCTGCGCCGGTCGTACAAGGAGATAGACGCTGAGCTGATCTGGCTGACCGATCACGAATCGGTGTCGGAGAGGACCATACCGCCTTCCCTGGAGAAGATCGTGGTGGTGCTGGAGGAGTTCATGGAGGGAAGGGAGAAGGTCGTCATACTGATAGACGACCTACAATACCTGATAAGCAGCAACTCGTTCGAGGGGGCGCTGCGCTTCATAAGGTCGCTTGTGGACCGCGTGAGCGAGAGGCAGGCCCTGTTCCTGCTGTCGATAGACCCTGACAGCCTCAACGCCCAGGAGCGTTCCATACTTGAAAGGGAGATGCGCCTGGTACGGGAGCGCTAGAGCCGCTTGAGCTCGTCCTTGAAGTCCGATAGCGTTTCCAAGGTCTGATCGTACATCTCACGGTTCATGGCCACCCCGGCGGCCTTGAGAACCTTGACCAGGGTGCGCACGTCCTTGCCGTCGGCCTTGGCGTCCAGAAGCTGGTTCTTGGCCTTGCGCATCTCGCCCCTGGTCGCCTCCGGAAGGGACCGCAGGAGCTGCTCGCGGCCCTTGCGGGCGAGTATGCCCATCATCCCCCAGTCCCCGTGCTCCCCGGCGTCCCGGGCCTCCACGAGCATGCGCTTGGCCTCCCTCGTGTCCAGGTAGAACTGGTCGCAAACGCCGATGAGGCGGGAGAGCGACTCGACCATGTCGCTGGCCTCCAGGTACTTCCCGGAGCTGCGTTCGGCCGCCTTGCGGCCCTTGGCCGCCGCCTCCAGGGCGCCCTCGATGTCGCCGTTCCCGCGCAGGCCGCGCAAAGCGACCAGGGACTCGGAGACCTCCTTCGGGTCGGCGCCGGAGCGGGAGACGACGTCCACCAGCTTGTTCAGGTTACCCTCTTCCGCGTCCAGCCGGTCGTCGAGCGCGGCCTTGATGGAGGCGCGGGCCTCCTTGACCATCTGCACCGCAGTGGCCAGGTCCCTCTGTTTTCCGGCCTGTACCGCCTTGTCGATAAGGCGCCGCCCCTCCCCGACCTCCACATCGTGGTCCTTGGAAACGATCAGCAGAGGCTTGACCTCGGCGACCAGGCTGGGGAACTCCTGGCGTAGCTCGTTCTCGCCCTCATCGACCAGGCTCCTGCCGCAGGACGGGCAGGCATCGGACTCCATGGGGCAATCCTTTCCGCAGGACGGGCATTCGATCATCGGCACCTCCTCGATGACGAACTCGGTGCCGCAGCCGGGACATCTGTCCGCCTCGCCCACGATGTGCCTCCCGCACTCGGGGCAGTCGAACTCGAAAACCTCTTCCTCGTTGTCCTCGTTCCTTTCTCCTGGCATATGACCCACCCTGCTGAAATCTGATGGTTCTGTGCTTATTTCAAGTTGTTTATTAAATGCCCTGGTCCAGGTACCGTTCCATGATCTGGGCGTCCTCCAGGGGGGAGGTGGACTCGCAGATCACTGTGGCCTCCAGGCCGGAATCCGCCAGGGCGTCGAGCACCATGAGGTGGTCCAGCCCCTGGCCCAGGCGGAGGTGTTTTTTCTCCCCGGCCGCCGTGTACTCTATGCCGCTGAGATGGCAGTGCAGGCGGGGGACGTCCAGCGAGCCCAGCAGCGCCTGTAGCGCCCTCTCGTCAAGGGGCGGCCTCCTGGCCTGCAGGTGGGCGAAGTCCACCACTGGCAGGATGCCAGGCACCTCACCCATCGCGTCCAGTATCTCCGGCACTGTCCCCCAGGCCGCCTTCTTGCCCATGGTCTCCAGGCCGATGACCGCTTTTAGAGCCTCGCGCTCCGCTATCTTCCTGACCCTTTTCAAGGACCCTGTCACCCGGGCCGTGCACCCCCGGGCATCCTCCCCGTAGGTGGCGGCGTGCACCACCACGATCCACGCCCCGAACGCCTCCGCCCCGCGCATGGCCCTCAGCACCCACTCCTCGCTCTTGTCCCTGGTCTCCTGGGAGGAGGAGTTGAGGTTGACGTAGTAGGGGGCGTGCACGCTCAGAAGAACATCGCTCTCCGCCGCTTCCCTTCGGGCATGCTCCGCCTTCGACGGGTCGTAACGCACGTTGCGTACGAACTGTATCTCGAGGGCGCTGAGCCCGGCCGCCCTCACCTTGCGCACGCTGTCTGCGGGAGAGCGGTGACCGTCGGGATAGCCGGCCGGGCCGATGCGTATCATGGGCCTGAATAGACCTGCGGCCATAAAGTAGATCGCCGCGTCGCACAATGTAAATATCCGGGTGAGGATTGTAAGCCTGGGAGGAGAATGACGCAGTACATAGTTCCGGTGGACCGGCCCGGGGACGCTAACGTGATCGTCGGGCAATCGCATTTCATCAAGACGGCTGAGGACATATACGAGGCGATGGTCAACTCGGTGCCGCAGGCCAAGTTCGGGGTGGCCTTCTGCGAGGCTTCCGGCGACCGCCTGGTGAGGGTCGAGGGCAACGACCCCGAGCTGCAGGATTGCGCGCAGCGCAACGCCCTGAAGGTCGGGGCCGGGCACACCTTCTTCGTGGTCATGCGGGAGGCCTACCCGATCAACGTCCTGCAGAGGATAAAGCAGGTGCCCGAGGTTTGCACCATATTCTGCGCCACCGCCAACGATCTGGAGCTGGTGGTTGCGGAGAGCGCCCTGGGCCGCGGGATCATCGGGGTGATCGACGGGCAGATGCCAGTTGGGGTTGAGCAGGATGAGGACGTTCAGAGAAGAAGAGGATTCCTCCGAAAGATCGGATACAAGCTATGAGGAGCCTGACCTGTACGAGGTGCTGGGCAAGTACTACGACGTGTGGTACGAGGACCAGGTGGACGACACCCGGTTCTACCTGAGCCTGGCCGAGCAGCTGGGCGGACCGGTGCTGGAATGCATGTGCGGGACCGGCCGAAGCCTGATACCGCTGGTCGAGGAGGGTTACGAGGCCTGGGGCTTCGACCGCAGCCACGCCATGCTCGACCGGCTGACGGCGAAGATGGAGCGTTTCGACGAGGATGTGCAGTCCCGGGCCAGCGTGCATCACGCGGACATGCGCGCGTTCAAGTGCCCCCGCAGGTATCGCCTGATCGTCGTCCCCTACAACGCCTTCCTGCACCTGCTGGAGAGGGAGGGGCAGGAGGCCGCCCTGCGGAACGTGGCGGAGCACCTGGAGGATGGAGGGCGCTTCGTGATGAGCGTGTTCAATCCCCGGCTGGAACGCCCGGAGGAGCTGGTCCGGCACCGGGGAACGAGGACCATGATGAACGGGGAGATCGTCTCCCGGTTCGAGGCCCAGACTTTCGACAGGGCGAAGAGGCGCACCACTGTGCATTATTTCATAGACATCTCCCGCCAGGACCGGGCCATGAGGAGGGTCACGGCCTGCTTCACCATGCGCTACCTGGAAAGAGAGGAGCTGGTGGAGCTGATGGCCTCCTGCGGCCTGGAGGTGCTGGAGACCTATGGGGACTGGCATCTCTCCCCGTTCACAGAGAGAAGCGACATGATAGTGCTGGTGGCGAAGCGAGCCCCATGATCCTGGACCTGGACCACACCCTGGGCTGCGGGCAGGTGTTCCGCTGGCGCAAGCACGGCGACGAGTGGAAGGGCGTGGTGGACGGCAGGATGGTCACCCTTCACCAGGACGGGGAGGGGGTAAGCGTCTCGGGGATGAGCGACGAGCGGTTCGGTCGGTACTTCCGCAGGGATGACGACCTGGAGGCGCTGTACCGGGAGCTTGGTCGGGACGATCGCCTGCGCTCCTATTTCCAGAGGTACCGGGGGCTGCGTCTGGTACGGCAGGACCCCTGGGAGTGCATGGCCTCTTACGTTCTGGCCACCAACGCCAACATCCCGCGCATACAGGGGATGATAGAGCGCGTGTGCCGCACCTTCGGCACGGAGATGGATGGATACCACGCCTTCCCCACGCCCGGGCAGCTGCTGGACCGCTGCGAGAGGGCCGGAGGCTGCGGCCTTGGGTACCGGAGCGGGAGGTTCATCGAACTGGCGAGAATGGCCTACCGGGAGGAGATAGATTTCTCCGGGCTGGCCTCCATGGGATACGAGGAATGCGCCAGGGAGCTGGTCAGGTTGCCGGGAATCGGCCCGAAGGTGGCCGATTGCGTCAGCGTGTTCTCGCTCGATCACCTGGAGGCGTTCCCGGTGGACGTGCGGATAAGGAAGGCCATGGCCGAAATGTACGGCATGGAGGGCAGCTACAGAAAGGTGAGCGGGCTGTCCAGGGAGCGGTTCGGGCGCTGGGCAGGCTACGCCCAGGAGTACATCTACTACGCCTACGGTCGATGATCAGTCGAACTGGGGACAGACGCAGGCGGGAGCCCGCAGGCCGGTCTGCGTTTCGTATATCCCGACAAGCATGCCGCTCTTCTTGACCATCTCGCAAACGCGACAGGTCTCCACCACTATGTCGGACCCGTTTATGATGCGGATGGCGGACATCTCGACCTCCCGCTTGAAGTCCTCGTACTTGTCGCTGTTCTCCAGCTCCTTGTTGGTCCCCCGCTTGGACTTGAGGTACTGGGATATGGCGGCGTCGGTCACACCGAACCTGCGAGCCACTTCCGCCTGGCTCAGATGGTGCTTCTGAACCAGCTCCCTGGCCAACTCACGCCGTATGGAAGGCAGCACATACCAGACGATCAGCTCGCACGGTATCTTCATTGCCCAATCAATATCTTAACGATTCTTAAAGATATCGCTGGACCGGCGACCAGGAATGTATTTTTGCGGGCCGCCGCGTATGACTGCTCCGATGCGCCCGCAGGTTCGGTCGGTGTTCGGGCATGGTATAAATAAAAAATGTTCTTTACCTCAACCGTTCGGCCCTAGGGACGAGAGGTATTCAGATGGAGATAGATGAGGTTCTGGTCACGCGCAAGATTGTGGAGAGGTACACCGAGGAGTTCCTGGAGAACGTGGACGTCGACGTGGTCATCGCCGGCGCCGGGCCGTCCTCGCTCACGGCCGCTCGCTTCCTGGCCGAGGCGGGTCTCAGGGTGGTCATATTCGAGAGGAAGCTCACCCCCGGCGGGGGCATGTGGGGCGGGGGCATGACCTTCCCCATCATAGTGGTGCAGGAGGGGAGCAAGTCCCTGCTGGAGGACATAGGCGTCCGCCTCAGGGACGCTGGGGACGGATACTACACCGCCGATTCCGTGGAATCGTCGGCCAAGCTCATCGCCGCGGCGGTCACTGCCGGCGCCAGGCTCTACAACACCGTGTCCGTGGAGGACGTAATGATACGCCAGGACAGCATCTGCGGGGTGGTCATAAACTCCTCTATGGTGGAGGTCGCCGGGCTGCACGTGGACCCGCTGAGCGTGCGCGCCAAGTACGTAATAGACGGCACCGGTCACCCCGCCGAGGTGGTGCACGTGGTGCAGAGGAAGGTTGGGCGCCTGAACACCCCAACCGGCCAGATAGAGGGGGAGAAGAGCATGTGGGCCGAGATGGGGGAGCAGATGACGGTGGAGAACACCTCGGAGGTCTACAAAAACCTGTACGTGTGCGGCATGGCCTCCAACGCCGTCATGGGCGCGCCGCGCATGGGCCCGATATTCGGCGGCATGCTGCTGTCCGGAAAGAAGGTGGCCGAGATGATCATCGCCCGGGAGAGGAAGTAGCTCAGTCATCCGTTCCCATGACCTTTCCCAGGAACTCCTGGATCTCCCAGTCCGGGATCTCCTTGGAGGCCTTCCCCCGCACCGTCCATCCCATATCGGAGACGAAGTCCTTAAGCACGGCCTTGGCCTCCTTCCCTCCCTGAAGGTCGATTATCGTCAGGTCCTTGCCGCTGTGCTTGGATCGGAAACACCCTATGATGTGAGGGCCGCGCATCACCAGGCTGCCCATGCCCCCGCACCTCTCCCTCACCTCGTCGTAGAGGTAATGGGCCATGTTGTCGAACTGGTACATCACCAGCTCGCGGTCCGCCACCTCCTTGTCCAGCGTGTCCAGGTCCTCCTTCAGCACCCAGTGCACGGCGTCCCCGCCCCTTTCGAGGAACCCCTTGCACAGGAAGCCGTCCTCGGTGAGCCTGGACAGGAGGGAGCGCAGCTCGCGCATCGGTATCTCCAGGCGCAGGTAGCGGGACAGGTTCTCGGCGGTGAACACGCCGAAGTTGCGGAACAGCAGCCGGAGATGCTCCAGCCTGGCCTCCTCGACCGTGAGGCCGGAAGAGGGGACCAGCGTAATGCGGTTGCCGCGGCCGTAAGCTATGGCCGTGGCCTTGTTGAGCTCCCGCAGGGCCTCCTGGGTCCTGGACGGCCCTAGCACGGACCGCTCGAAGAAGGCCCTCCGGGGCATGGGCAGGTTCCTCTCCAGCATTCTGACCATGGCCTTGGCGTCATCGCTGAGGCTCCTTCCCTTGGCGTCCCGGAACAGCGACGCGTATCGCATGCTGGTGTACATCATCTGCTCCGGAAGGCCGGTGACGGAGTACAGCAGCCCCTGCTCCACCAGGCGCTTCAGCGGCACCTTCACCCGGCAGCGTGCGAAGGCCGCCGGGTCTCCCCTGAAGCCCCCGGTGTGCTTTACCCCCTCCAGAACGTTGGGGTAGGCCTCCTTGGGCAGCAGCCCCTGGCGGCGCATGGCGAAGCGCAGCAGCTCCTCCTTGCTGAACTGGCGGTCGATGCCTCCCCGGGTCCACATGCCCTCCATGCGCACGTATCCCGCGTCGCGCAACGCCTCCGCGGCATCGCCCTGCACCTCTTCCGCGGGAACGCCGAGCACCTCCTTGACCCGGACCATGTCCAGGCCCTGGGAGGCCTGGAAGGCCAGAAGCCGGTCCAGCGCCCTCAGCGCCTCCGGCAGGAACGCGGGCTCGTCAAGGTCTATGGCGCGGATGTCCACGCACCCGCCAGCGTCCCATTTCTCCACCCCGCCGACCACCTGGCCGTCCCGCAGCACCGGGAACACCCATGAATCCCCGAAGCGCGCGTTGATATCCGCCCAGCGCGGCTGCGCCGTCGGATCGTAAAGGCTGACCACGCTCCACTCCTCTGCCCCTGGGACGAAGGAGCGGAGGGCCTCCAGCTCCTCGGGCATTAGCAGCATCTCCAACGCCGCCTCCCCCACGGTCACCCTTTCCACGCCCAGGCGGTCCAGGGCCTCGTCCACCTCGTATGGAGAGAGGCCGGTGTGCATCCTGACCGCCATGGCTGGCACCGGGCCGTAGGTGCTGACGAAGCGGCGCACCAGCTCGTCCACCGGTTCTCCATTGTGATCTGGAACGTCTATCGCCAGGTAGATGTTCTCCCGCGACCAGTCCTCCCCGTCCTCGTACCTCCGCACGATGTACATGTTGCGGTCCAGGCGATCCAGCGAGTCCTTTATGGACTCCTTGGCATCCGGCATGTCCCTCGCCAGCTCTCGCATGCTCGCCCCTCCCAGGTCCCTGATCCTCTGCAGCACCCGGCCGTCCATCACGTTCGGGGCGAGATCGCGGTAGGCCTTCACGTACAGGGGGGCGTCCTCGTTCAGTATGTAACGGACGCGGCCGCGCACGAAGCGCCCGCTGAGCACTCGGTCGCTCTCCCGGAGCTTCTTCCACTCGTCAAGGCTGAAGTCGTCCACCCGGCGCCATATATCGTAGAGAAGCCCCATGCCCCCGAAGTGGCGCACGCACTCCTCGATGCTGTCGAACCTGCGCTCCAGCTTGGACCTCTGGTAACCGTCCACCGTGCGATGGTCGAAAACCTCCGAACCGTGCTTCAGCCGGAGATGGTCCCTCTTGAGCATGTACTGCTCCCTCTCGCCAACGATGAAGCGCCCCTCCTCCAGCAGCCCGCCCTCGGCCATCTGCCGGAGAGCGCCGCTCACCTCCGGCTCGGGCAGGTGCAGGGCGAAGGCCGCCTCGTCGGAGGTGGCCGGGGCCCACAGGTCCAGGTGTCTGAGCAGGGCGGCGTCCACGGCCTTCTGCCTCGGCATCATTTCGATGGAGCGGGCGCGATAGGTGAAGCGCCCCTTGTCATAGGAGACCCGTCCCACCAGGTTCTTGGACTCCAGGGAGCGCAGTACCTTGCCGACCTCCTCCCGGTTCCGGTCCAGAAGGCCTTCCAGCTCCGAGGACGTTCGCCCGACGTCCAAGAGGGCCAATGCCGCCCTCTCCTCCCCCTCGGCCTCGGCGGCCTTGCCCAGCGAGGCGTACGTGGGCAGCTGTTCCGTCGCCACGTAGTGAACGTCATCCAGGTACACCGAGGATATCCGGCCCTCGGCCAGCAGCTCGGACGCCCACTCGTCCACCTGCTCCCTTGACGGGCGGCAGTAGGGGTAGACGCTCCTGCCCTTCTCGCGGAACACGTGCAGGGGGCCGGCCCGGGCGATCAGGTCCATGAGGCCCTGCTTGTCCTCGGCTATGCCCCGTTTCTCCCGGTAGTGGGCGCTCACCCTCTCATCATCGAACTGGAACCTCTGCTCGTCCCCCAGCACCTTGGAGAGGACCTTGCGGTGCAGCTCCCGCAACAGGGACGAGCGGTCCTCCATCATAACTATGTCCGATATTCCGGCCAGCACGATGTTGTGCCCGAAGGGGGACGGCACCGGGGAATAGGGAACGGTGTCCAGGACCATCTCCCCGGACTCCATGGAGCGGACTATCAGCTCGGCCTTCTGTATGTCCATGACATCCTCCAGGACCTCGCGGTAGGTCTCCTCTATCACCGGCACTGAATCGAGGGATGCCAGGTAGTCCAGGAGATACTGCGAGCGGACCTGTTGACGGTTAACGGAGACCTCGCGGCCCTTGTAGTTCCTGAGCACCATGAAGGAGCGGGCGGCCACGTGCCTGAAGCGCTGCTTGAATATTTCGGAGTCCTTGACCGCCCGGCGCAGTATTCCGCGCATCTCGCCGGAGCGGACCAGCCCCCGAACGAGGTTCAGGTCTATGCGCTTCGGGGATACGAGAAGGAAGGAATCGTCGGATATGGACACCGAGACGTTGCAACCCATGCGCTGCGTCAGCAGGAACGCGTAGGTGCGCGACAGGGCGTCGTTCACCCTGCGGCCGAAGGGGAAGTGGAATATGAGCCCGCTGTTGCCCTGGCGGTCCAGGTAGCCTTCCACGAGCAGGCGGCGCTGGTTGGGTATCCCGACCGCCGCCTCCTGCTCCTTGAAGTAGTGCAGCAAAGACAGAGCGGAACCGTGATCGATGGAGAAGTTGTCCATGAGCCATTGGACCACGTCCCCCTCCGGTTCCTCCAGCTTTGACCCCATCTCCCCGCGGAACCGGGCGATCTCCATGGATAGGTCGAATGAGCGGGGCAGCATCTCCCCCGTCCAAGAGGGGACGGTCGGCTTGCGCCCTGGCGCGGAACGGACGTAAACGCGCATGCCCTTGGCCCGCACGTGCTCGAACGGCCGACCTCCCAGAATGAACACGTCCTTGATGCTCAAGCGCTCCACGAACTTCTCGGAGAGGTCGCCGACAAGGGCCCCGCGCTCGTTGAACACCTTGTACGAGGCCTCCTCGGGTATGGTGCCCAGGTTCAGGAAGTATATCATGCGCGCGCCCTTCTTCTTGCCGAAGACGCCTTCCTCGGGGTCGTACCACAGCTTGGAGTAGACGCCCTCGAAGGCGTCCTTGCTACCCAGGTAGCGCAGGGTCTGCACCAGTTCTTCCCGGGAAAGGTTGCGGTAGCAGTACGAGCCGCGCACCATGCCCAGCGCCTCGTCGACGGTCCAGCGCCTCTCCAGCGACATGCCCACCAGCGTCTGCGCCAGAACGTCCAGGGCGTTCTCCGGGATGCTCACCCTGTCTATGTTCCGTCGATGCGCCGCCCGGCACAGCACGGCGCATTCCACCAGATCGTCCAGATCCAGGACCATCATGCGGCCCTTGGGGGTCTTCCCCACGGAGTGGCCGGAGCGCCCTATGCGCTGCAAACCCTTGGCGACGCTCTTCGGCGAGCCGATCTGGCACACCAGGTCCACCGAACCTATGTCGATGCCCAGCTCCAGGGACGTGGACGAAACGACGCAGCGCAGCTCCCCGCGCTTCAGGCGGTCCTCCACGTCCAGGCGGGTCTCCTTGGCCAGTGACCCGTGATGGGCCTCTATGCTCTCGATGCCCCTTTCCCGAAGCTTGTAGACCACCTGCTCCGTGCCCGAGCGGGTGTTGGTGAATATGAGCGTAGTGCGGTGAGCCTGCACCATGTCGCGAAGTCCGTCGTACATGCGGGCGTTGACGATCTCGTACGGCAGCGCCGTCATGTCCTCGGTAGGGCAGACCACCTCCAGGTCCAGGTTCCGCTTCGTCAGGACCTCGATGAGCTCCACCTGCCTCACCTTCCCGTCCTGGTACCCGACCAGGTAGGAGGCGATGTCCTCTATGGGCGCCAGGGTGGCCGACAGTCCTATGCGGGTGATGGGGCTGGAGCACAGGTCCTGCAGCCTTTCCAGGGTCAGGGAGAGATGCACCCCGCGCTTGGAGTCGCATATCTCGTGTATCTCGTCCACTATCACGTACTCCACCCGGGAGAACTTCTCCCGGAACTTCGGGGCGGCCAGAACGAGCGCCAGCGATTCCGGGGTGGTGATGAATATGTGCGGCGGCTTGCGCAGCTGCTTTTGCCTTTCCGACTGGGAGGTGTCCCCGGAGCGAACGCCCACGCGCAGCTTGGGGAATTCCTGCCCTTTCTGCCTGGCCATCTCGTTCATCTGAGCCAGCGGCTCCTCCAGATTCTTGTTGATGTCGTTGGCCAAGGCCTTCAGGGGGGACACGTACACGGCGTAGATGCGGTCCTCCAGAGTGCCTTCCTGGGAGTACTTGAAAAGCTCGTTGATGATCGAGGTGAAGGCTGTGAGCGTCTTACCGGAACCGGTAGGGGACGAGACCAGCACGCTCTTGCGCTCGTGTATCAGGGGAATGGCATAGGATTGCGGTTCCGTGAGACCTTCGAACCGCGAGTCGAACCATTCCGCGATGAGCGGGTCGAGCAGGGAGAGCACCTCCTGCTTGCTAGCCTTCCTCTTCACCTTCTGCATGATCTGACCTTCGAAAAGCGGATTCTATCTGTTGCCGGGTTATAATTAACTTACCATCGGATGATCGAAAATGATAGGGCAACGCAGGTTTTAAGAAGGGCGAAACGGAAATGAGTTACGGTGCATGGATGGATTGGTTCATCTTCGGAGAGAGGGGGGCCATGTTGCCCTGGAAGGAGTGGGGCCGGGCGGCCGAGGACCCGGAGGACATGCTGGCGAGCATGGCCCTTGGGTCCAGGGCCTACGGTGCATGCGTGAATGCCGCCGATCTGCCGCCCCGCAAGGGGCACGAGGGGGCGGTGACCGCTTTCGCCCACATCCTGCACCACATGCTGGACGAGCTGGACGAGGACCGCTTGCTGGAGCTTCGTTACGTGCTTCAGGAGGGCTGGAGGGAGACGTCCCCCGGGCTGTGGGAACCGCCTGAGGCGGTGATATGGCCGATAGGGAAGGATATGCGCACGGAACTTCTTTCCCTGCGCCACTGTGTGGAGCGGGCGATCGGCCCCGATCTCCTCAGATTGTCCTGGGCGGCCATGACCTCCGCCGGAAGGAGCCCCCCGCTGCTGTCCATGGAGGCGGGGACCGGGCTGTTCTTACCGCTGGCGATGCTGGACAGGATGAGGGCCGAGGATGTGCCGCCATTCCTTGAGGACGAGGAGAGGGAGGGCATGGCCTTCCTGCGCTCGGAGCTGTCCGCCGGCGGCGGGAGCTTCATCGACGAGATCGCCTCGGAGCTGACCCACCAGCGCCACGTGCTGCGAGATGGCAGGCTGTTCATCGAGGCCCGTACCAGCGGGGGGAGATGGTTCGACATGGATGACGTGCTGCGCTGGAGGGAGAGGGGGTTGCGGTCCTGCTCCCTTCTCCTTGCCTTCCGGGTCATGTTCCTGGCCTCGGTGACCGGGGAGAGCGGGGGGCTGCGAGTGTCCTTCCCTGATTAATGTTAAATCCATGCTTCGACCTTGCACTATTCGCATGCGCAGGCTATCCGTGTTGTTGTTGGCATTGGCCCTGGTCCTATGTACTGCCTACGTTCCGGACCGGGCTTGCTCGTCCGGCATCAACGGGACGGACATACATGGCCAGGTGGTCAACGGGACCGGGGCGGTCTTCCCCGGCGTGGAGATCAGGGCGGTTAACGTGACCACCCTGGAGTCCTTCAAGGCCACCACCGGGGCCGACGGCAATTACACAATGCCGGGGGCGTTCAGGTCCGGGCTGTACAACGTCACGGCGCATTACATCAACTATTCCGCGAACATCACCTATGCCAACGTGCTGGTGAAGAACGGGGAGGCCGTCCGTCTCAACTTCACCATGAACGAACTGCTTTGCAGGCTCACCGGGTACGTGACCAACGGCACCACCCCGGTCTACTCGGCCACGGTGACCTTGAAGAATTCGGACAACACCTATTCCAACGTCTCCGTCAACCCTCTGGGGAGGTACGAGATCGATAAAGTACAGCCGGGAGTGTACACCGTCATGGCCAGCAAGGTCGGATACTATGATTCCGGCCAGGGCGTCCCGGTGGTCATGGTACGCGGGGAGACCGTGGATATGGACTTCGTCCTGATCGAGCAGCCGGCGGAGCTGAGCGGCAAGGTAGAGTACGACGGGAGCGGGTTGAAAGGTGTCAGCGTGAAGCTGTCCAGCAGCCTGTTCACCGCCGAGACGGTAACGGACGGGGACGGTAACTACTCCTTTTCCCAGGTGCCCTCGGGCTCATACACCATTACGTTCAGCAAGGACAGCTTCCTTACCAAGACGTTGAACGTAGGCCTCAACCCCTTCGAGGTGAGAGAGCTGGACCTGGACATGGAGTACGACAGCGCCAACAACACCCAGTCGTTCATTCTCGGCCTGGACCTGGCGCATTCCCTCATGGTCATCGGCCTGACGGTCTCCATAATGCTGCTCGTCATCGGGATATACGTGAACCACAAGGTCCGCCGCAAGCCTGAGCTGCTGGACCGCGACGATTCAGAGAAGGACTGATCTTTTCCTTACCGCGTCCTCGACCTCTTTGAAGAGGGAGCGCCCGTGCGAGTCCATGGCTACCACCAGCGGCCCCATGCCCTCCACGCGCATGCGCCATACCGCCTCGGGCATGCCCAGGTCCTCCCAGTGCACCTCCAGCACCTCCGGGAGGGCCTGGGCGGCCAGCACCGCCGCCCCGCCCGGGAAGGCCAGATACGCGCACCCCACCTCCTTCATCGCCTCCAGAGTCTCGGAGGACATTCCGCCCTTGCCGATCATCAGGCGGGGATGGCATTGGCGCACCACCTCCGGGGCCAGGCGGTCCATGCGGGCGCTCGTCGTCGGCCCTGCGGCCACCACCTTCCATCCCTCGTCGGAACGCATGATAGGCCCGCAATGGTATATGGCCGCGCCTTCCAGGCGGAACGGTATACCGCGCCCGTCCCTCAACATTTCCAGTATGCGCATGTGCGCTTCGTCCCTTGCCGTCAGCAGTTCCCCGCTCAGCGAGACGATGTCCCCGGCCCTGAGGGAGCGCGCCTCCTTCTCGTCCAGGGGGGCCCTGATCTCCCTGACGCTCAATCGAACCCCTCCTGGGAGAACCTGACCCGGCCGTCCGGATAGACCCTGGCGAAGGCCTTCCGGGCGGCCCAGCAGTTCAGCGAGACGGCCACCGGAAGGCTGGCCGTGTGGCAATGCGCCTTCTCCATGAGAACGCCGAGGCAGGTGGTGGAACCGCCGAGCCCCATGGGACCCAGGCCGAGGGAGTTGATCTGCGACAGCAGGGTTGATCCCAATGAGGCCAGCGCGTCATCGCCGTTCCTCGAGCCCAGCCTCCTCAGCAGCGCTTTCTTCGCCAGCGCGCAGGCCATGTCCGCGGTTCCCCCGATGCCCACCCCGACCACCACTGGAGGGCAGGGGCGGGAGCCGGCGTTCACCACGCACTCTATGACGAAGCGGCGCACCCCCTCCATCCCCTCGGAGGGGTTCAGCATGCGCAGGGCGCTCCAGTTCTCCGAGCCGGCGCCCTTGGGGAGCACCGCCAGGTCAAGATGCCCGGTGTCGGCCGGTTCCACGTGCACCGGGGGCATGCCGTTCCCCAGGTTCCCGCCGAAGTTCTGCCGGGAGACGGGGTCCACGCTGTTCGGGCGCAACGGTATCTCCTCGGTGGCCCTGGCCACGCCCTTGCGTATCGCCTCCAGGACGCGGTGGTCGCAGCGCCCGCGAACGAAGAACACCGGCAGACCGGTGTCCTGGCACATGGGAACGGAGCGTTCCGCCGCCATGTCCACATTGCTCAGTATGGCCAGGAGCTGGGAGCGCGGCATCTCCTCCGTTTCCTTGTCCAGTGCGCCACGCAGGGCGGCGTGGACGTCCGGCGGCAGGCGGCACTCGGAATCCCGGAGAAGCCGGACCACCGTCTCCTCGATCAGCGATGACGGGTACATCTAGCTATCTGGATAGGCGCAGGGGGAATTAATCCTTGGCCTGTACCCACGATTAACATATTATAGCGAGTGACGAATCATAGTCCGATCCACATGGACACACCCATTCGGGTCCACGGCCTGACCAAGGTTTACGGAGGAGGGTTCCGGGCGGTGGACGCCCTGGACCTGAACGTTCCCAGGCGCTCCTTCATGGGCTTCCTGGGACCCAACGGCGCGGGGAAGACCACCACCATCAAGATCGTCACCAACATGCTCTCGGCCACCTCCGGGAGGGCCTACATAAACGGGGTGAGCGTGATGGAGGACCCCAAGACCGCCCTTGCCGACGTCGGCGCGGTGGTGGAGACGCCCGAGTTCTATCCCTACCTCACGCCCATGGAGACGCTCCATTATCTGGGCGAGCTTCGCGGCCTGTCATCCTGCGAGACCACCAACCGGGGAAGGGACCTTCTCGACCTGGTCAAGCTGACCGATTGGCGGGAGAAGCGGGTGGGCAAGTTCTCCAAGGGCATGAAGCAGCGCCTGGCGATCGCGCAGGCCCTGCTTTCGCAACCTTCGGTGATCATACTGGACGAGCCGACATCCGGCCTCGACCCGAGGGGAATGGTGGAGGTGCGGGACATACTGAAGCAGCTGCACAAGCTGGACGTCACCGTGCTCATGTCCTCCCACCTGCTGAACGAGGTGCAGGAGATATGCACCGACGTTTCCCTCATCAACCGCGGCAGGCTCCTTAGATCGGGAAGCGTGGCCGACCTTCTTGACGAGGTCAAGGCCAGGAAGATCGATGTGCGCACCCTGCGTCCTCTGACGCCGGACATGTTCGACCGGCTGCGAGCCGTGCCGGGGGTGAAGGGCTTCGCCGTCACCGGGGACCTCTCCTTCTCCTTGGATTTCGAGGGGGAGGAGGACGCCCAGGCCCGCCTTCTGATCGAACTGCAGAACCTGGGCCTCATGGTGGTCTCGTTCAAGGAGTCCGGCCTGGCCCTGGAGTCGCTCTACATGTCGCTGATCATGGAGTCGAGGTGATATGATGGAAGCTGCCAGCGTTGTCAACAACCGGGAACGGCTGCCGTCGGACCTGCAGCAGATGGTCACGGTGGCCAAGTACGACGTGCTCAAGCATCTCCGTTCCAAGCGGCTGCTGGGACTGGTGATATTGGAGGCCTTGCTGCTGGGGCTTACCTTCGCCCTGCCCTTGCTCCTGGGGGTGGACCCCACGGATGACCCGGCCGGCTACATGTCGGCCTTCGTGTCCTGGGTGGAGATATTGGTGATCATAGGGGCCACCATGTTCGCCGGGGACGCCATAGTGTCCGAGTTCCAATCGCGAACCGGCTATCTGCTGTTCCCCAACCCGGTGAAGAGGTCCACCATCTTCGTCGGGAAGTACCTCTCAACCTTGGGAATAATCGTGTTGATGCTCGTGGTCTATTACGGGGTGGCCGCGGCGCTGGTCTTCGCCATGACCGGCGGGGGCACCCTCCTTTCGCTGTACTCGATGCTTCTGGCCTGCGCCTACGGCGCCGCGGCGGCGGCCCTGGGCTTCCTGATATCCTCGGTCTTCAAGGGATCCACTGGTTCCCTTGTCCTGACCTTCTTCACCCTGTTCATGATACTCCCGATGATAGCGCAGCTGCTGCCCGCGGGCAGCATAAAGCCCTGGTTCGTGCTGACCTTCTGCGGGCACGTCATAAGCTACATCATGATCTCGCCGTATCCAACGGACCTCGTGGACTCGATATCGCTGGGAAACGGGGAGTTCATGGAGTACTGGACCTATTACCCGGACATAGGGGGGTCCCTGGCCGTCATGGGCGGGTACGTCCTGATATGCCTGGCGCTGGGGATGTACCTGTTCCGGAGAAAGGAGATGGTGTCCTGAGGATCAGCCCTGCAGCGGCAGGAGGTAGAACTCCTCATCGAGCTGGAAGACCTTGACGGTGTCGCCCTTCCGCTGGAACTTCGGCGGCTTCCGCAGGTCGAACACCTTGAAGCTGGCGGGGTGCATGACCTGCACCTCGCGGTCCGTTTCGGCAACCACCACCGCGTCCAGGATGTCCTCCCTGCGGCCGACCACCTTGGCGGAGGTCATGTCGCTGTTGCTGACCATGAGGGACTGGGAGGTCTTCAGGTTGGTGATCTTGGTGGAGTTGGCGCGCAGCGCTCCGACCAGGTGGAGCTTGCCGTCGTGGCGCACGATGTCCCCGAAGCGGTAGGCGGGCAGCCTCACCAGGAACGTGACGCGGTACAGGTCCTTGCCCTGCTTCTGGGTGACCAGCTTGGCGGTCTCCTTGACCTCGGCGGCGTACTGGTCGGCCAGCTCGTGGGCGATGTTCTTGCCCACCGCGGAAGATGACAGCACCACGTCCACCCCGCCGTGCGTGGTGGTCAGCCGGTTGACCTTGGATATGAAGAGCTCCCGGTTGTCCCTGGTGTGCTCCTGCATCATCTTGTCCACCCGCTCGATTATCTCCTCGCGCAGGTCCTCGGGCATCTTGCGGTCCCGCGTTCGTATCTGCAGCGTTCCCTCGTAATAGTTGCCCATCAGCTTGTTGCATCGGGGGCAGGAGGTGTTCTTGAAGCGGACTATCGTCGTTCTGGCCTCGTTGACGTCCAACCCCTCCACGGACATGGCTATGGTCATGCCGACATGATAGTTCGCCTCGTCTATCCTCTCCCCGTGCAGCGTGACGTGCAGGGGCTCGGCATCCTTGCTGATCTGCAGCGCCAGCTCGGTGGCCTTCTCGGCCACCTCCTCGCGGGTCTCGATGCTCAGCCATTTCCCGTCCAGCAGATAATCCTCGCAGTGGCCGCACTGGAACACGTCCACGTGGTCAGGGAGGGTGGTGAATACCTTTCCCTGCAGGAAGCAGGACTCGCAAAGAGAACGGTACGTGGGGCCCTCGGCCCCGCACTTTACACAGAAAGACATCTCAATACCTTAACATCTGGGCGTGCGGAACGCCTTCGATGGTCATCACGCACTCCCGGTCTATGAAATCGTGCTCGGCGGCGATGCGGCAGACCTCCTCGCCCACCAGATTGGCCATGGTGGCCAGGGATAGGCGGTTCAGCAGCATCTCCTCGCCCCCGCGGTCGCCCCCGTAGAACTCGTCGCTGACCTCCAGGCGCAGCTCCCCGTCCACGAGCTTTCGGCCCACCAGGCCGCTGTCGCAGGCTGCGATGAGCACGTCCCCTCCGCGCTTGTGAACCTTCACCCGAATATCGCTCATCGCACCTGAGTCTGAGGGCATGATGATAAACCTTTCCTCAGTTGAGGGACGTCAGCTTGTAGTGGCCGGCCTGCGGCTCGTATATGTCCCCGTTCTGCTTCAGCTTGCTGATGGCCGTCTTGAGCTCCGCCTCCGTCAGGTTGCGGTCGGCAGCCCTCTGAATGAGGGTGATCTCCGAAGCGCCCGACGAGGGGTCGGAGTGCTCGTGTATCAGCTGCCGCACCAGGGAGATGCGGTTCCTCTCGTTGCGGGTGGTGCCGGTCATCAGCTTGTCCACGTCTATGGTCCCCTCGTCCGAGGCCATCTTCTTCAGGTAGTGCTCGACTATCTTGATGGCGCGGTCGGCGTCCTCCGCCTCCACTATGGGGGAGAGGCGTATTCGGGCGGAAGCCTCCGACAGGCGGATGAAGGCCTCCAGCTGCCTTGCCGTTATGGGCACGGACGAGCCGGCCTTCTCCCCGAGCTTCCTGATGGAGAGGTACTTGTCGACTATCATCTGCCTTGCGTCGTCCGTCAGCACCGGCGTGTATCTTTTCGCGTAGGCCACGAACTTGCGCATGAACTCCCGGTCATATATGGGGCGCAGCGAGTTGGTGTCCTCCATGATGCGCTGGTAGTCTATGCCCTTTATAGACTCGGGATTGGGCACGTTGCGAAGCTCTCCGCGCACGTGGCCTTTGAGTATGTGCTCGGCGATCCTCTGGTCCTTGACAGCGTTGGGCTTGTCCGTGAGCGCGAATATCAGGTCGAAACGGGACAGGAGCGCCGGGGGCATGTTGATCTGCGTGGCCAGCGGCTCGGCGTCGTCAAAACGCCCGAGCTTGGGATTGGCCGCCCCCAGCATGGAGCAGCGGCACTGAAGGGAGGCGGTTATTCCGGCCTTGGCCACGCTGACCCGCTGGGACTCCATGGCCTCGTGCATGGAGGACCGGTCCTGGTCGGTCATCTTGTCCAGCTCGTCTATGGCCGCGAGACCTTTATCGGCAAGCACCAGCGCCCCGGCCTCCAGCGTCCATCGCCCGTCCCCGAACTCGTCCTTGACAGCGGCGGCGGTGTTGTGCACCAGAAATCCGTTGGCCACGAAGCTGTGCGCCCCCTCGACCGTCAGATCGTACACGTGCGGGGGCAGCCCTTCGCGCACCTCGCTGACGCTTGCCACCTTGCTCGGACAGACCTCGCCCCCGGGGGAGCCAGATGGTGCTTGGAGCACCGCATCCCCGACGGAGATGTCTGACGCTTTGACCCACCGGTCATGAGGCCCCTTCCTTACCCGGACCATGGTCTCGGGGGTGACCCGGACGCTGTTACCAGCCTCGGTGGAGAGTTCCACAAGAAATGAAGGGGTCCGCAGGCGGAACAAGGAGATCGCCGGTCGGACATCCATATGACGATCGGCAGACACCGTGGCGATCCCGTTGACGCGGGCGTCCTGCCTCCATACCCCCGGTTCCATCTCCAGGGGGGAGCGCATGCGCGATTCCACGAAATCCCCTATTGGCTGCGGCTGACCATCCACCTCTATGAGCGATTCCGGCGCCACGCAGAGACCGGCGGCCGAGGAGCTCTTGCCGGAGGCGTATATTCCCCGGGGGGCCATGTCCGACATGTAGCGCAGGATCTGGCTGTTATGCGATATTATTCCGTTGGCAACGAATATGTGAGTGTCCTCCACCTCGATATCGTAAACGAAGGCCTCCTCGCGTTTGACGTCCTCCTTCCTCACCACCCGGTCCCAGCCGAAGCCGCGGTCGAAGCCGCAGAAGTTACCGTCGGGGCTCTCCTCGGAGGTAACGGCCAGGAAGGCCCCTTCCCTGATGAGGTCCGCCGGCCGCTGGGCAAGGAAGTAGGCGTTCTGCACGAACAGCAGGTGGGTGGGGGTGACGGTGAGCGTCCTGCCGCTCTCCGTGGTGAACCTGACCAGGCGCCGGGGCGAGTCGCGCTTCCATACCCGCACCGCCCTTCCCCTCTCTATGCGGGCGTTCCTGCTGAAGGTCATTACCTCGAAGTCTGCCTCGGCGTACTCCCCATCATCCACCTCCTTGACCTCGTTCACCGATAGCCAATGGTCCACCAGTTCCTTGATGTTCCTTTCGGAGCAGTCGCCCATTAGCACTTTGGTGTCGCCGGTGACGCACTTGGCGACGCCGGGGTCGCCCACCAGCAGTATGTGTATGTCGCCCCTGATCTTCGTTCCGTCCTCCAGGAGCTTGGCCGTTCCGCCGAAGAGCTGCAGGGCTATGCTCTCCTTCACCTCGTCGTACCCGTGTATGGCCGGGGCGATGGAGCCGACTATCTTGCGGAACACCTCGGGGTCCCCCGCTTCCTTCCGGATGATCTTCTCGTCCTCCTCCGAGATCACGACCTCCTCGTACTCGTGCTGCTCGAACTCCATGGAGACCACGGCCAGGTCTATGTCGAACAGCGTGGACTTGATGCGCTCTCCCTTCTGCTGGCTGCGCAGTACCCCGTTAAGCACTACCCGGTCCCCCGGGGATATTATCCCGGCCATGTCGTCCTCGAGATAGGCCGTCAAACGTTCCGGCTGGGCCCCTCCCCTGAGCCCCTCGGGGGACTCCTGCATCTCGACCTTCTGGGTGTCGACGTACACCGATTCCTCGGTCAGCAGCTGGAACTTGGTGCTTCCGGCCGTGCGCCCGCAGCCCTCCTGTTCCTTGTAGCACTCCATCGGCTCGCGGAAGAACAGTCCTTCCTGCGGCTCCAGTATCCGGGCGGGGCAGCGCATGCACCTGAACACGCCCAGTATAAGCCGGGGGCGCACCTCGGTGGCCTTGCGCACCAGGCCCTCCACGGACAGGAGCTTGCCGAGATGCTCGCTCCTCAGATCGCGTATGTCGATGCGGCTGTCCCTGGGCAGCTCCTTGATGCGCAGATGCACGTTGGCCGTGGAACGCGCCGAGTTGGTGAGGCGCTTTATCATGTCCTCCCCCTTGCTCAGCGCCCGGTCAGGGTGGTTCAGGATGAAGCTGGCGAAGTCGGGATCGAAGCGGTCTATCTCCGAGTAGGTGACGGTCAGGCTCCTCAGGTCGGGAAGCCTGTCGGTGAGCTCAAGCAACTTTAGGCGGTTCTCCTCCGTCTCCAGGAACTCCTCCCAGCGCGCGGCAATGTCCTCGTCAGTGTAATCTGTGGCCAAAACCATCTCTCCGTGGTCCTAAGGCGTTTAGTGTAATGGAACGGTCGGGAAGCAAGGTATCTTTCCGGGCAGATTTACAAATATCGTTTCGATACTTTTACCCTTCCCCGTCCTGGTCAGGCCTTTCGCAGTAGTCCCATTGTATCCCCACCACCTCCTGGCTGGTAAGGGCGGCCGAGTAGCGTTCCAGCGGCTCCCTGTTCAGGATCATGAACTGCTCCCCCCAGTTGAACTTGGACAGCACCAGATGCGCCTGTTCCTTCTCACCGACGATGTAGAGCGCCGCCGCCACCGCCTCGGCGCTCGTGAGCCTCATGGGCTTGCCCCAGTTCACCGGGTTTGCCGCCAGAAGATAGGGCAGCGCCCGATGGGCGGCGTCCTTTCTGACCTTCGGAAAGCGCTCGACGTTCTCCCAGGAGAGGTCCATGACCAGCAGCCCGTGCGCCCTCACCCTGTCCGCGTCCTCGCGGGACACGGCCTTCTGGGCGAAGGGGTCCAGGACCAGAACGCCGTACGGCACGGCCTTGAGGTTCGGTAGCTCCTTCGCCAGCTGGAACCTCACCATCTTGCGCGAGGTGCACTTCTTGGGATCGCAGTCCCTCTCGTCGTAAACGTAGACCTTGCTCATGCTTCCGGGCCGAATATGTCGTCGATCCACTTGATGATGTCGTCCCTCGTTTTCCGATAGACGTTCAGCAGCTCATCGTTCGTCCCCCGGGCCTTGCAGGGGTC
>JAAYDU010000019.1 GCA_012729095.1 Methanobacteriota archaeon
TTCGGCTACGGGGAGGCGGTCACCCTGATAAAGGACGGGCAGGACCCCAAGCGCTTCCCCAACGTCGGCAAGGAAACGAAGGACATGCTCGAAAAGGGCCTTGAGGTGGTCGTCTGCGAGACCTGCTGCAAGGCCAGGGGCATAGCCAGGGGTGAGGAGATCGAAGGCACCAAGATAGGAAGCCTGACCAACGACATGTCAAGGTTCGTGGCCGAAGGCGACCGCATGGTGACCATCGCGAGGTGATCGACATGGCAGAAAGCTTGCTCATACTGGTGACGAAGCCCCCTTACGGCTTCGAGGAGGCCTTTGCCGGCTTACGTGCTGGCCTGGGCATGTTGGCATCCGGACAGGTGTCAGTCTCCAACGCCCTGCTGGTGGGCGAGGGGACGCTAAATGCGATAGCCGCCCAGAGACCTGAGGCGGTGCGCATGCCCTCCAACGCGGAAGCGGTCAACGACCTTCTCGACTTCGAGGCCAGGGTCTACGTGGTCAAGGAGGACCTACTGGACCTGGTCGGCGACGTCCCCCTGCTGGAGGGCGTGGAGCTCATCGACTGGGAGAAGGCTCGCCAGGTGATCGACGAGCACGACATGGTCACCACCTTCTGAAACCCTTTCAAACGCCTTTGACCATCCTTTTTTAATAGGGATGCCAATCACCGTTGCATGTTAGAGCTGCTGGCCAGGTCGGGGACCGCTCGCCGATGCCTATGGTCCGTGGAAGGGGCCAAGGTTGAGACCCCTGTAACGTTCGTCGTAGACGGGGAGGAAGGCCCAGTTCTGATGCTGGCCGGTAACTCTTCATGTCTGCAGGTGGACAAGTTCACGGTGCTGGAGATGGAGGGCAACGGGATCGTCCCCCCGCTCAGGGCCCGTGCCGATGTCAAGGAAAGCTGCTTTCCCCGCCTGAACGGTTCGGAGGAGATGGCCGTTCTCGATGGTGCGTTCGAGCTCCGCCGCGATGCCAGGGCGTTCGTCAACGCGCTGGTCGAACTAAGGGAAAAGGTTGGAAGGTCCAAGCTGATATACGCCCCGGGCATGGCCGACGTTTCCAACATTGCCGTTCTCACGTATCTGGGCGTCGACCTGTTCGACACATCCCTCATCGATCACCGGGCGGCCCTGGGCTGGCTTTCCCTTGCCGAGGGTTCCCTGGAGGCTGCCAAGGCCGAGTGGGTGCCGGAGGGGGCGGACCTCCGCTCACTCAACAGGGAGTGCATGTTCAGGGAATTGGCCCTGGTCAGGCGCATGATATCATCTGGGAGGATGAGGGAGTTCGCCGAGATGCGCTGTCATTCCTCGCCGTGGAACGTGGCCGCGCTGCGCATATTCGATGACGAGCATTACCAGCACCAGGAGCAGGATTTCTCGGTCACGGGCCCGCGTTTCTACTGCAACGCCAAGCAATCGCTGGTACGGCCGGATGTGCGGAGGTTCCGGGACATGGTCAAGGCCCGGTTCCATCGGCCGGAGCATCGCAAGGTCCTGCTGCTGATCCCCTGTTCGGCCAAGAAGCCCTATTACACGTCAAGGAGCCACCAGCTTTTCCGGCAGGTTCTATGGGAGGTGCCGAACTCCCAGGTGGTGCAGGAGATCATAGTCACCTCTCCTCTGGGCACGGTCCCCCGGGAGCTGGAGATGTTCTATCCCGCGGCACAGTACGACATACCGGTCACCGGGCACTGGGACCGCGAGGAGGAGGCGATGGTGAAGGATATGGTGCTCTCGATGGCCGCGCAGGGCTATGACCACGTCATCCTGCACTTGGGAGATGAGGGACCGATCGTCCAGGAAGTGCTGGATGGTACGATCACTTCAAACGGCTCCCCCACCTCAGGGGAATCCCTGGGCATGCTGAAGGAAACGCTGAAGGGCATATGCTCCAAGTACGATCGTGTCGATCCGTCTCTGGACCGCTGGGCGGCCATGTCCTCCGTCGCCGGTTACCAGTTCGGTCCTGGCGGGGAGGGGCTGCTGGACGGAGCTCACATTCTCGGTAACTACCCCTTCATGAAGATCATGCGACGCAAGGAACAGCTGGGCATGCTGAACCCGGAGAGGGGAATGATATCCCTGACCCTGGAGGGGGCGGAGGCAATATCGTCCGTCGTTCCCAAGGTCACCATGGGCGATTTCGAGCTGAAGGGAAGCCTGTTCTCGGTCGGGGTCTCGGATGCCGATCCGTCGATAAGGGCCGGGGAAGAGGTGGCCATCATGCGCAACGGCAAGATCGCCGGGGTCGGCGTGGCGACCATGGGCGGGCGGGAGATGGTGGAGATGCGCCGCGGCGAGGCAGTGAAGGTGCGCCACAAGCGCAAGTGAGGTCACTTTCAGCGATATTTTCCTCATCCAGCATGTTCGTGGGGCGTTCGGTATTCGGTCACCCCTCCCCTTCCTAGCTTTAATACCGGCAGGGCGTAACATGTCTTGCAGGCAAGAATGCCTATCACGATGAATACCATCCCAAGGCGAGGGAGGCACAATTGGCCCCGCTTCCCTCGCCTTCCTTTTTTTAATAGTGCCCGACGATGGGGTGCCCGCGGCTCGGTCACATCTTCGCCTAAAAACGGTACCCTGCCGTGATTTCATCGTTAAACCACGATAGGATGCTTATAAAGTTACCATTATAGTATATACCCCCTCTGTTTACTCAACTAGAGGCGATTACCATCTCAAACTACTCCATCCAGAACGTCGTGGCGTCTGCAAACCTGGGCACGGAGCTCGACCTCACTAGCCTAGCGCTCAATCTGAACGGGGCCGAATACGAACCCGAGACCTTCCCTGGCCTTGTGTTCAGGATCAAGGATCCCAAGACGGCCACCCTTCTTTTCCGTAGCGGGAAGCTCGTGTGCACCGGGGCGACAACCTTGGAACATGTGCAAAAGGCGGTGAAGGTCGTGGTCGACAACATCAGGAAGGCTGGCGTCAAAATAGAAAAGGTCCCGCCCGTGCAGGTCCAGAACATCGTGGCATCAGCTGACCTCGGTCAACCGGTCAACCTCTCCTCCGTCGTCATCACGCTGGGACTGGAAAGGGTGGAGTACGAACCCGAGGTGTTCCCTGGCCTGGTGTACAGGATGACCGATCCAAAGGTGGTCATATTGCTGTTCGGGTCTGGAAAGCTCGTCTGCACGGGCGCTAAGGTGCCGGAGGACGTGGAGAAAGCAGTGATCAACATCAAGGAAGAACTGCGCTCTGCGGACCTTCTGAACTGAAGGTCTCCAGGCACGTTCTAACGCTTTCCCACGACGAGCTGATCCCGTGATGAGTCAAGCGACCGAAGGGAGAACGGATCGCCGGCCGCGGTCCCCTTTCACTACAAGGCCAGCCTGCGTTACTGCGCATCATCCCCTGCCAATCGTTCGCCTGGCGAAAAGGCCCTGAAGTTATTTCAGGAACATGGTCCGGGTAGGCGTTCTAAAGTGGTATCGCGATCTTTCGCAAAACGAAAATAGGATCGATCGAAGATAGGAAATCGGTGCAGGTGTTGGTTCCCCCATCCCAAAAAAATATTTATGGGTCGAACATCATAATTACGACAGTCCTCATGAGTGCTGGACCGTGTATCGTTTCGGGGACCTGACGAAAAAGAA
>JAAYDU010000020.1 GCA_012729095.1 Methanobacteriota archaeon
AACGTGCTGCTGGTCGCCTCCCCGGCCATCGCCTCAATAGCGTTGAACGCCACCAACGGCCTGCACGGCCTGTTCTATGACAGCGTCGTCATCGTCCAGAGCCACGGCTTCTACATGTTCGATGCTGACTACGGCTCCCTGTTCATAATCTGGATCGGCTACTTCCTCTCGGTGATAGCGGCCACCAACATACTGATGGCCAGGGCGCTTCTCGATACTTCCCCGGAGCGGCGGGCCGGGCTGGGGGTACTGATGCTGGCCACCCTGACCATCTTGTTGACCGGCCTACTGTACGTGTTCGGCCCCCGCGACGATCCCCTGGTCGACGTGCTGTCCATAGGCTTCTCCATCACCGCCCTCATTGTGTTCATCGGGGAAAAGCGCTCGGACTTCGCCAACCTGGAGATAATCCGGTTCCGGGAGGCGATCGGGGGAATGGACGACGCCGTGATAATCCTGGATTCCTCCCTGCAGGTCGTCTATGCCAACAGGTCGGGGCGGCAGGTCCTGGACCAGAACTCGGAATACCTGTGGGAAAGGATGCGGGCCAGGGGATTGAGGGTTCCCGCCGGCTCCAATAAGTGGGAGACGGCCATGGTGATCGACGGCGAAGCCCGGCACTTCGTCCTGTCCACCTCCGACATAAGCCGGAACGGAAAGCCGGTGGGGGTGGTGCTCTTGCTGCACGACATCAGCAACCGCAAGGCCCTGGAGGAGGACCTGCGGCGGGTCAACCGGAGCATGAGCACGCTGAACCAGATACTCAGGCACGACATGAGGAACGACCTGACGGCGACCTGGGGGTACCTGGAGCTTCTGGAGAGGACCGAGCTGAACGAGAGGCAGAGGTATCTGGTCGGAAAGCTGCTGGAGCGGGCCAAGAGCGCCGACGGGCACCTGGATTTCGCCAATGCGCAGGGCGCGCCCGGGTCGAGCTCCGCCCTCTGGCAGGACGTCCAGTCCATCATCGACAAGGTGCTGGGAAAGGTGGACATGGATGGGATCATCGTCGAATCCCGCGTGCAGGGAATTGGTCTGCTGGCCGACCCGCTGTTGGAGAACGTGTTCCATACCCTGGCCGACAACACCGTTCGCCACGGCGATCATGTTTCCAGGGTCATCGTCCGGGGGGAGAACACCGAGGCCGGTCTGTCCATCGTCTGGGAGGACGACGGGGTGGGCGTTCCCGCGGAAAGCAAAGAGCTGATCTTCGGCAAGAGCTACGGGGACAACACCGGGTTGGGCCTGTATCTGGCCAAAGAGATACTGGCCACCACCGGCTTCACCATCTCTGAGGAGGGGGAGCCGGGGAAGGGCGCCAGGTTCGTGATCAGGGCGCCTTCCGGCCGTTTCACTTGGAAGAGGCCATTGTCCCCCTAGGCTCCCCGGCGGCGTTGATCCGGTCCCGGGCATCCTGATCGCCTCGGTCATTAAGAAATAGAGAAAATGCGTTACTGGCGCTATGCCCGGGACCGCAAGCAAGGTGGAGATAGTCCGCGTAACGCCGGACAACGCCGACGAGCTGATAGCCCTCATAGCCGAACTGGCAGCGTTCGAGAAGCTCGACCCGCCCACTGACGATGCGAGGGACAGGCTGCGGCGGCACGTGACGTCCGACAAGGCGCTGTTCCACGCCTTCCTCGGGTACATCGACGGCAAGGAGGTCGGCTACATTACCTATTACTTCACCTACTCCACGTTCCTGGCCGCTCCCACCCTGTTCCTGGAGGACATCTACGTCCAGGAAAGCGCTCGCAAGTGCGGGGTGGGCCGGGAACTGTTCCGGTTCTGTATCAAAGAGGCCCTGGAACGGGGCTGCGGACGCATGGAGTGGTGCGCCCTGGACTGGAACACCGGGGCCATGGAGTTCTACCGGAAGCAGGGGGGTCGGAAGTTAGACTGGACCTTCTTCCGCATGGACCGGGAGGGGATGGAGGCCGCCATCTCCAAAGGGAAATGAGCCCGAACGAAGATGTCGCTCTCATGGACGGGAAAAAGGTCCTCACCCTTCACCCCCAGGGGAAGAAGGGGCGCAGCATCGATCGTCGCAAGTACGAGCTGACCAGGCTGGCCATACTGCAGTGCCTGGAGAACGATGACATGACCCAGGACGAACTGGTGCGCTGCGTGGTGGAACGCCCGAAGGGCAAGTTCGAAGGTTCCAAGGGCTGGTACATGGAGTCGGTGAAGCTCGACCTGGAAGCGCGCAAGGGGATCGAGCGGTACAGGTCCAAGCCCCGCGACCGGTATCGCGTCGTCAGCTGAGGCCCATCATCTTGGTGACCGACTCCTGCGGTACGCCTGGATATTTCTTCAGCGTGAGGTCGATTATCCTCTGCACGTATGTATCGTCCAGCTTCTCCATGGACGGCAGGTCGGCCTTTAGCACCTGCGGCATGGTGTATATGTTGCCGGTGTACTTCACGTTGGCGAACTTGAACATTCGCCCCTCGGCCATGGTGCGCAGGAAGCGCTTCAGGGTGGCCTTGGGCACCTTCTTGTCGAACAGCGACCAGAGGTCGTCTATCATCTGGTTGATGGTCGTTTCCCCGTCGGCATGGAACAGGTTGATCATCTCCTTGTAAAGCGCCTTCCTGAGATTCCGGTCCTTGATGAACCTCATGTCCTTCTCGATGAAGTCCCGCACCTGCGCCTCGTTGATGTCCGAGGTCAGCTCAGGATAGCTCTTGAAGAAGACCAGGTGGTGCCCGGCCTTGTCGTCCATCTTGATGCTGGTGAACAGGTCTCCCTTGAAGGAGTCCAGGAATTCCTTGAAGTGCTTGTAACCGTACTTCTTCTCCGAGAAGGAGGGGTCCAAACGCATCAGGTCGTTCTTGATCTGTGAGAGGATCGCCGGCTCGTCCGTGGAGCGGTTCTTGATGTAGCGCAGGAACAGCTCCCGCGGGTCGTCCTCCAGCTCCTCCTCTTCCTTTTTGTCCTTGGCGGCCGGGGCCGGGGCCCGGCCCAACAGGTCCTCCAGGTCCTCGAACTTGTCGCAGTTGTAACGGATGGTGCGGCCAATGGAATGCTCGAATCCCAGGACAACGACCTCCTTGCCCCGCTCCTTTATCTTGCGGATGAGGTGAATGAAATCGGTATCGCCGGTGCCCAGGAAGAAAACGTCCAGCAGGCTCTTGTCGTACATGTCCTCCAGGGCGTCGATGGTCATGCGCAGGTCCGCCCCGTTCTTGCCCGAAAGGGAGGTCTGCGGCAGGAAGACAAGGTCGAACGCTCTCAACCGGAGGTCCTCCACATAATGGCTGCACGGGGGCTTGTTCCAGTCGGCGAAGGCCTTCTTTATCAGAACGTCCCCGTAGCCCTTGGCGAAGTCCAGGATGTCGTCTATCCTCAGTGGCCGGGGGGTAGAAGGGTAAACCTCCTTGGCGGATATTGCCAAATTCTCAAAGTCAAGGTATATGGCGATCTTGGGGACCTGCTCGGTCATCGCCCCCTCCATCCACGCCCCCTAGACTTAATGTTTTCCTGCCTTCACTCGTACGTCTCGGGGTCGGTGGTGGTGCGAAGCCCGGAATGCAGCTTGTCCAGACGGGCCATGTCATCGCGGTCCAGGGAGATGTCGAATATCATGGAGTTCTCCCTGATGTGGTCGATCTGCGAGGAACGCGGTATCGCCGCCATGCCCTTCTGCAGGCACCAGCGCAGGATCACCTGGGCCGGAGACCTCCCGTGCTTGCGTCCCAGCTCGGCCAGTAGGGGATCTCCCAGGGCCTTCCCGCGGGCCAGTGGGGAGAAGGCGGTCACAAGGACGCCCCTGGCCTGGCAGTGCTCGAGGAGGTCTTTCTGGAACAGGAACGGGCTCATCTCCACCTGGTCAACGGCCGGCACTACCTGGCAGGCCCCGAAAAGCTCTTGCAGGTGGCGCGTCGCGAAGTTGCTCACCCCTATGGCCCTCACCCGTCCGTCGAGGTAAAGCCTCTCCAGGGCCCGGTAGGTGTCCAGGCGCTTTCCGGTGACCGGCCAATGCACCAGGTAAAGGTCAAGGTACTGCAGCTTCAGGCGCTCCAGGGAGCGCTCGAAGGCCTTTAGCGCCCCATCGTAACCCTGCTCGGTGTTCCACACCTTGCTGGTGATGAATATGTCGTCGCGGGGGACCCCGCTCTCCCGCACCGCCCTTCCCACAGCCTCCTCGTTCTCGTAGTACGAGGCGGTGTCGATGTGCCGGTAGCCGCAGTCCAAGGCGGCCCGCACCGGGGCGTAGGCCAGCTCTCTGGACAACTTGTAGGTGCCCAGTCCCAGGGCGGGCACGCTCACGCCGTTGTTCAGGCAAAATCGGAAGCTGGACGCGTCGTGCCCCGTGACCATGTACATGTAATTCGAACGGACCTAGTTAATCGTATGCCGCCAGGTTCCGTGATATGGCCCCGGTCCCCACGGCGTCCCTAGGAGGATGAAAATGGCCGAAATGGGGAATGACGTGCAAGGCAGGGGGACCGAAGCCGTAACACTTACATCTATAATAGTAATACTTAGTATTAATAGATATGGTAATAGTAACACTGCGAACTGTCACGGGCATTTGGACCGTTCGTACTTACCGACCGGCGCAGGGCAAGTTTCTTCTAATCCAGGCGATGATGGGTAAAGACCGATGCGAATAATGGAATGGAACCTGCAGTACGGAGGCGCACAGAAGCGCCTGCCCGGGATCATAGAGGCGGTGCGCCGTCATGACCCGGACATACTGGTCCTGCTGGAGTTCCGGCCGGAGAGGATAATCGAGGTATCCCTGTCCTTGGCCTCCCTCGGCTATCCGTTCATGCTCAATTCCCAGCCTCCCCCCCGCAGCAACGGCATACTGATAGCCTCCAAATCGGCCCTGGTACAGCTTCCCGGCGCGCGCACCAGGTCATCGCCGCACCGTTGGATGGAGGTGTCCCCCGAGGGCTCGGACCTTCGGATATTGGCATTGCACGTGCCGGGGGCGTCCGACCTTCCCGGCAAGATGGAGTTCTGGGAGTCCATATTGGAATACGCCAGGGAGGCCGCCGACCTGCGTGAACGGCGCATCATAGTGGGGGACCTGAACACCGGCCTGGAGCGAGATTGCGAGGCGCCCCCCTTCATTGGGGCCGAGCACCTTTCCGAACTCCTTGACCTGGGCTGGAGGGACGTCTGGAGGGAATATCACCAGGTGGGCAGGGAATACTCCTGGTTCTCGTCCGGCGGCAAGGGAATGAGGACGGACCACGCTCTGGCGTCCCCTCACATCCAGCACCCTCTGTGGGCCAAGTACTCCCACCAGGAACGGGAGTCTGGAATTTCGGACCATTCCATACTCATATTTGAGATAATGGACCGCCTGAACGAGTCCGGCTCCCGAAGCTCGCCTTTGTTCCGGCTGGGCGAAGGTCCGGGCTGCAGCATCGGATAGGCGCTTCAACCCCATTTGTTGCCGAACGTTCCTTTCATGACCGGCAACGGTTCCGCTATGGTTCCGAGGCTCTCTGAAGGACCGACGGAAGAACGATTCTGGATGGCCAGGTCTCTCCACGTCACTTACCGATCGACCACGCCATCCTCTGGCCATCGGTCCACAGCCTCTCCACCTTGCCGAACCCGGCGTTCCTGAGAAGGGCTTCCCACTCGACCGCCGACCACAGGCGCCTGTTCCGGCGCGCGCCCAACCCGGCGTCCGCGGATATCATCTCCACGATAACCCCGGTGCCGTTCCTTTCCAGGCGACGGTGCAAAGATTCGGCCACCTCCTCCCTTCTCCTCTCGGACAGCTGTCCCAGGGCCCCCATGGCTATGAACATCCGGGCGGAGACCTCGGGAAACCTCTCGGAGAGGTCCAGGCAGGCGGTGTCCACGAAGCCGAGACGCACCCTGGTGCGCATTTCATGGAAGCACTGGAAACCGCTCCTGTCGTCCGGGGATATAAGGGTGAAGCGGCATAGGTCCTCGTTATCCTCTATGAGCGGCTTCACTATCCTAAGGTCGCAGCGCAGGTCGACCACCCTGGAACCGGGGACCAGGCAGGACCTGCCTATTCTCTGGATCTCACGGGAAAGGCCGTAGTAGCCCGCCTCGCCCTCTTCTAACGCAACGTCATGGGGCGCTGCCAGAGCATCGTTGTGCAGGGCTTCCGCCGCGAACGGCAGTTCTTCGGACTTCGCTTCGGCCATTTCCTTTCCTCCTTTGTTCCAAGCACTATTACCGTGCTATGTCATGTCATAGCATGGAAGTATATATGCGTTGCGCAGCGCGGAGTGGAAGCGAGGGCGCAGGCAACACCTTTGATATTTCAACAGATCAATGTCCAGGCGATGGAAATGGCAAAGAAAACGCTGGGCAGGACGCTGCCCATGATGGGTTTGCCGGTGGTCGTGGTTGGCGCGAAGGTGCAAGGAAAGGTCAACTTCTGCACGGTGGCCTGGGTGACCATGATCGATGACGAGCCGCCCAAGATGGCGGTGGTGATGGGCAAGGACCGCCGCACCAAGGACGGCATCCTGGAGAACAAGACATTCAGCATCAACCTCCCCGGCGCGGAACTGGCAGCCGCCGTAGACCATTGCGGGCTGACCTCCGGGCACAGAACGGACAAGTCAGGCGTGTTCGACGTGTTCTTCGGGAAGACGCTCACGGCACCCATGGCCAGAGAGTGCCCGGTGAACATCGAGCTCACCCTGGACGAGATAGTCGAGCGGGAGGGGACCGACATCGTCATTGGGGAGATAGAGGAGGTTTACGTGGACGAGGACAGGATGACCGGCGGTCTCCCTGATATTGAGAAGCTGCAGCTGCTCATGTACCTCAGCGCTGGAGCTCTCTACTTCACCAAGGGGAGGGCTGTTGCCGAGGCCTTCAAGGTCGGCAGGGACTTCCAGCCCTAGGGATCACCGGTCCCGGTCGAAGAAAATGTTCTTCCCGGTAACGGACAGCGGAATGCCGTGGCAGATATTGGCCTTCGAATACCCGAGGCGTATGGCCGAAACCCCGATGCGGTACATGATCCTGTTGTCCACGTTGTGGTCCGCGGCCACCTTGGCCGCCGAGCCCAGGGCTATTCCCATGTCCAGGAGCCGAAGGGCGCAATTGGGGCCCTGAAAGTCCTTGCTGGCCGACAAGGTGTTGAACTCATCGCAACCCGAAACCCCGCACGCGCCGCAGTCCAGTCCCATGCCCAGGTGCGGCAATAGCCCGATGAGTACCACCGCGTCCGAGTCCAGGACGTTCTGACCGTCCCTCTGGAACCCCGGTATGCCCCTTTCCCTGCCGATCTCGATCAGGTCCTCTCCCAGCCTGTTCTTCCGCTCGTCGGTGAGCAGCGCGGTCTCGATGAAATCCTTGCCCATGGCCTTGGGCGCGGTCCTGGCCGCCAGCTCCATAAGACGGCCCACGATGATCACAGCCTCCTCATTGCTCATGTCACGGAATTGTTGGAACGGCCATATGACCCTTTCACTCGGTCCTTCCCGCAGGAACGAAGGACCGTGATTAGTTTTATTAATGGTGTAAATAGTTCTTGTAATGGTGATAAAAATAGTCAAGATGCCGCCAGAGGTAAAAGAGGCGTTAGCCAAGCAGAAGCCAATTCCCATAGCCACCGCCACCAAGGACGGTACGCCGAACGTGGTCTTCATAGGGCTCATGAAGATACTCGACGATGAAACGCTGCTGCTGGCCGACAACTACTTCCTGAAGACCGCCGCCAACCTTTCGGAGAACCCGCGCATATCCGTGCTGTGCTACGACGGCGAGACGAAGAAGTCCTACCAGATCAAGGGGTCCGCCAAAGTGCACAAGGCCGGGCCGCAGTTCGACGAGATGCGCAAGTGGGTGCACGGTGTGAACGCCAACCTTCCGGCCAAGGCCGCGGTCGTGGTCAAGGTAGAAGCGGTGTACGATGCCATGTGGGGCCCCTCGGCCGGAAAGCTGATAGTCTGAACTGGCCATACCGACCGGGACCTTTCGAGGACGGGGAGCGACATGGACAGAGCAGAGGCGCTGGAGCTGGTCAGGGAGCACGTGAGCAAGGAGAGCAACCTCAAGCACATGGTGGCCGTGGGGGCGGTGATGAGGCAGACCGCCAAGCACCTCGGGGGGGATGAGGACCACTGGGAGGTCACCGGCATACTGCATGACCTGGACTTCGAGGAGTGCCATGGCATGCAGGACCACGCCCTGATATCGAGGGACATGCTGCAGGGCAAGGTCCCGGACGACATGGTCCAGGCCATACTCGCGCACAACCACGAGGCCACCGGGGTCCCGGTGGACGATCCTCTGAAGAGAGGGCTGGTGGCCGCGGACGCCGTGTCCGGCCTGGTCATCGCCTGCGCGCTGGTTCTGCCTGCCAAGAGGCTTGCCGATGTCAAGGTCAGCTCCATCGCCAAGAAGTTCGGGAACAAGGACTTCGCCCGCGGCGTTGACCGGGGGCGGATCATGGTCTGCGAGCAGCTCGGCATTTCCCGGGACGAGTTCCTGTCGTTGGCCTTGGAGGGCATGAGGCTTCGGTCGGCCGATCTCGGTCTCTGAAGGTCGTTATTCTTTTATCGTCGCGGCGCCTCACCGGTGCCGGACGGTGTTCATCTGAAAGTAGGGTTCATTGGACTGGGCAACATGGGCGCTTCGCTAGCCGACGGATTGCTGAACAGCGGGGCGATATCTCATGAAAGCACGCTTGTCGCCAATCGCGGCCAGGGGAAGGCCGAATCATTCGCGAAGCGCTACCCTGGCCTTTCCGTGGCCGACGGAAACCGCCAGGTCGCGGAGGAATGCGATATCACGTTCGTCGCCGTGCGCACAGGCCAGATGCTGGACGTCCTGAGGGAGATATCCCCGGTCCGCGGACATGCCGTGGTGGTCAACGGGGCCATACCGATCGCCCATCTTGAGGCCCTGTGCGGGGGCCCGGTGAGCAAGCTGATCCCCTCGGTCACCATGGAGCACGGCCACGGGGTCTCCCTGCTCTGCCATGGGCCGTCCGTGTCCCACTCGCAGGCACGGTGCCTGGAGGAAGCGCTCGGCAAACCCTCCCGGGTCCTCATCGTGCCTGAGGACGGGATGGAGGCGGCCACCGACCTCACCAGCTGCGGTCCCGCCCTCATCGCTGAGATGATGCACCAGTTCGCGGAGGCCGGGGCGCGTCACGGGATCGGCCGCAAGGAAGCATGGGAGATGGTCCTGGAAACGATGCAAGGCGCGGCGGCGGCGCTGGGCTCAGGGGAGACCGCGGTATCGCTCAAGCAGAAGGTGGCCACAAAGGGGGGTATAACCGAGCAGGGGCTGATGGTGCTGGAGGCAGAGCTTCCCAGCGTCTTCGACAAGGTCATGGAGAGGACCATGGTAAAGCATGCCGAGGTCAGGGAAAGGCTGATGAAGGAGCTAGGGTCCTGATGCACCTCAAGGCGCGGCGCTCTTCAACCTTCCCAGCAGTTGCTTGACCTGGTCCAGGGTCCAGGGGGCCAATGTGTTCAGGGTCATCGGGTCCGCCTCCAATATGTTGTTGAACACCTTGTGCCGGTCCCGGCCCTGGGCCACGTCCACCCGCAGGGACCTGACGCGTATCGTCTGGCCCAGCTTCCAGTTCGCGATCTCCCGGTACTCTATGCTCTCCAGGGCCCTGTAGCTCTTGCCGAACAATCCTTTCTCCTGCACGAATATCAGCCGTTGGTCGGTGGCGATCAGCACCCCGTTCAGGTTGAAGGTCCCGTGCTCGCCCTCCTCCGGATCATAATGGTCCTGCTCCAAACCTGCCCTCCACACCTGCACCGCCTTTTCGTTCGGGCGAAGCATGGCGGCCGACGCCAGTTCCGGCATCAGCATGACCCCGGACGGGGGCGCGGCTCCCATCGGCGGCTGGCCGTATGGCTGCGGCGGCATCGCTGGCGATGCTTGGGGCATTTGGCCGGCGTTCTGCGCCGGAGGGTACTGTTGATAAGGCTGCTGCACCGGCTGCGGTGAAGGGGCCGGGGGATACGGTCGATAGGGCTGCTGT
>JAAYDU010000021.1 GCA_012729095.1 Methanobacteriota archaeon
GCAGAAGTGCATGGGAACCTCGTCCCCCATCTCCTCCATGGCCTGCAGCGCGATCTCCATGCTGCCCTGCATGGCGCTTGAGACGTCCGAACTCACGCGGAATCCTCGGCCCAGCAGCGCCTGGCAGTTCGTTTCGGACACCTCCAGCTCGTTGAGGTTCACAAAGTCCAATCCCAGGTCTGCGGCGTGGCGGCACACGGAGAGCAGTCCTTCCAGCTCTCCGGGGATGGCCGGCACCTCGAACCCCACCTTCATGATCGATCCCTCCAAGGCCTCGGCGATGCCCAGCCGCTCCAGGTGTGGCCAATGCTCGATCGGGGGATGTATCCTCAGCTCGTCGAGCCCGGCCTCCTGCAGTTCCAAGAACTTCTGCCGGTCTACCGTGGCCGTGTACAGGTGAACATGATGCCCCGGCCCGAAGCGTTCCTTGAGCAGCCTGATGTAGCGCACAGTGCGTTCCATGGCCATCAACGGGTCCCCTCCCGTTATGCCGGTGCCCCGGGCCCCGATCGCCTCTGCCTCCAATATTATGTCCTCGTCCCTGCTGACCAGAAGCTCGTCGGCGTACACCACGTCCTTCCCCTTCTTAGCTTCGGACAGGGGGCAGTAATAGCAGGACTCGCCACATCTGCCAGTGACCAGGAGCACCATCTTGGCCCCCTTCCGGCAGAGCCGGCAGCCGCGCGACAGGCGCTTGGTGTAGCAGGACGACGATTCCATGGGGATGGGGCGCATGGCACCTCTACTGACCAGGGCGGACTTAACGCTTGCCCATGGCAAATCCTAAATCGGGGTGGAACGTTGGCTTCACCGATAGCATGAGAAAGGATAGCAGGGTCATACTCGCGCTTGACGAGGTGCGTCCGGAAAGGGCGTTCAAGGTGGCTGAGCAGGTTTCCGACCTGGTGGACGCCATAAAGATCAACTGGCCACTCGTGCTCGCCACATCGCCGGAGACGATCACCAGGCTATCGGACCTGGCCCCGGTCGTATGCGACTTCAAGGTGGCCGACATACCCAACACCGTCTCGCTGATCGTGTCCCAGGCGGTGGAACGGGGCGCGGAGGGCGTCATAGTGCACGGGTTCACCGGAAGCGATTCGGTGAGGGCGGCGGTGGAAGCCGCTGACGGCCGCGACATATTCGTCGTCACGGAGATGTCCCATCCCGGCGGAGCGGAGTTCACCGCCCCCGCCGCCGAATCATTGGCCAAGATGGCCGTGGGCTGCGGCGCCTCGGGAATAATCGCCCCGGCCACCCGGCCGGAGCGCGTGGCGTTCCTGAGAAAGGTCATAGGGGACCTGCTCATACTGTCCCCCGGGGTCGGGGCACAGGGCGGAAGCGCCTCGGCTGCCTTGGAGCAGGGGGCGGACTACGTGATCGTCGGTCGCGGCATATACGGGGCGGAGGACCCGCGCTCGGCCGCCCTGCGGGTGGTGAACGAGGCCAAGGGCGCGCGATCCCGGTAAGTCGAAATATCGATTTCCATGCCATTAGCCAGATGCCGATTTTTACTGGCCTGGGTCGGACCAACGTATTTATACGGGGTGCGTTATCAGTTGCTAATCACCCCAGAGGAGACTAATTAATGGTTAAGAAGCAGGAGGGGTCCAGTCAGCCTACTGACAAGCAGCGCTCTCTCTCTTTGTCCAGTTTCTCTCGTAACCTCAAGGATTCTTGGATCGGAAGGAATTGGCAGACAGTGCTGTTATTGGCAATGATGGTGTTCCTGGCCTTGTTCGTCAGGAGCTACTTCGGATATTCCACTTCGGTGGACAACGGCTACCTGGTATCAGGCGGCTCCGACTCTTACTATCACATGAGGGTCATCGACCACGTGGTTGCTACTGGGGACCAACTGCTGTTCGACGAGATGCTCAACTATCCGAACGGGATGATGAACCCCCGTCCTCCGCTCTATGACTGGTCAGTGGCGGTGTTCGGCATGTTCATCAGCACCCTGACCGGACTGGCGGTCACCGATGCCGTCGGCCTTTCATTGGTGTTCTCCACCGCTGTATGGGGAGCGCTCACTGTGGTCCCGGTCTACATGCTGGGCAACGCGGCGTTCGGCCGCAAGGCCGGTCTGCTTGGCGCGTTCATATTCGCCCTGATGCCGGGCCATATAGAGCGCAGCGTCCTGTCCAACGCTGACCACGACTCCATGGTGCTGTTCTTCATGGTGTTCGCGCTTTACTTCCTGTTGCGCTCGCTGCAATCGGTCAAGGGGACCATGTGGGTGTCCGACTGGAAGAAGATGTCCAGCATAAGGTCCGGACTGAAGGCATATCTTGGCACCAACCAGCTTTCCCTGGTCTACGCGGCATTGGGCGGCATGTGCGTCTCCGCCGTGGGCATGATCTGGACGGGCTTCCCGTACATCATGGTGATCGTGCTCGTCTACTTCCTGGTGCAGATGGTCGTGGACCGCTTCCGCAACAGCGATTCCATGGGTATATGGTTCAGCGTGGCCGTGTTCTTCGGAGTGGCTCTGCTGACCATGCTGCCTACGTACCTCATGATGGACATCTGGAGGACATGGTTCGACATACCCCTCTTGCTGTACCTGGTGGGGATGGGCGGCGGCGCGCTGTTCCTGATCACCCGGGACTATCCCTGGACCCTTGTGCTCCCGTCCCTGGTCGGCCTTACCGCGGTAGCCGGGGTGATGCTCTCCGTGTTCAACCCCGATCTCCTGGCAAGCATAATGTCCGGGCAGGGTTACCTGGTGCAGAGCAAGGTCTACAGCACCATATCCGAGGCCCAGGCCCCGGTGTTCTCCAGCCTGGCCATGTCTTTCGGCATGGTAACCTTCTGGTTGGCACTGGTGGGCGTGGGGTACGCGGCGGTCAAGATACCCAAGAACCTCAGCCCCTACTTCGTGTTCGTCGTGGTGTGGGTAGGTGTATCCATCTACATGGCATCCTCGGCCGCCAGGTTCGTCTTCAATGCCTCCCCGGCCTTCGCCGTATCGGCCGGCTGGATGCTCGCGCTGATAATCGACCGTCTCCGGTTCGACGAGATGGTCCGCAACCTGCGCACCGACCATGGCGGGCTGTGGAAGGCGATCAAGAGCTCGATAAAGATCAGGCACGTGGCGGGCGCCATTTTCATCGTACTGATGATACTGGTTCCCAATGTCTGGTATTCGCTTGACGCGGGCATTCCCTCGGCCACCAAGGCCGACTACGACGGCCAGATATACCAGGCCATGCCTGATTTCCTCAGGCCGGACGACTACGACCTGGACAACGGCTCCTACTGGTACTTAGGGGCGTTCAGCTATGGCCTTTCACTTCCCAACGAATACTGGCCATCCGCTTGGAAATGGTTCTCCGCCCAGGACACGGACATCATCTCTCCGACCGACAGGCCGGCTTTCCTCTCCTGGTGGGACTACGGGTTCGAGGCCATACAGCAAGGCGGGCATCCTGCCGTGGCCGACAACTTCCAGAACGGGTTCCAGTTCGCCGGTACCATGCTCATGACCCAGACCGAGGAGGGGGCCATCGCCCTCTTCATCGTCAGATGCGTGGAGAGCGACATGTACTGGAACACCGCGAACAGCGAGGCGGTCCTGTCCAGGATGGCCGAGCACGGTGTGGACGTGGTCCGCTTCAAGGACATAATGGCCAACCCGGCCAACTACGTGGACGAGGTGAAGAACAATCCCTCGCTGTACGGCGAGCTAGATGACGAGCTCAACGCCGCCAACGCCAAGTACGTGGCGGCCCGCGAGGTCCTCACCAGGATAAGCAAGGACCAGCTGGTATCCCTGTACAAAGATGTGCGGGACATCACCGGCAATGACATCGGCTACGTGTCCGTGGACAGTCGGCTGTTCCCGTTCACCGCCACCTCGTACAACATATTCTACGCCCCGGCCAAGCTGTCGGACCAGCGGTTGGACTCGAACAACATACCGTACGACTATTACACCATCTACGCCATAGACTACTACGGTGACCGGATCCCCCTGGACGAGGTCACCGCCATGGACTACATAGTCAACTACGAGATCGTGTACAACGATGCCTTCTACGACACCATGCTCTACCGGGCGTTCATGGGCTACGGGCCCAATGACGTGGGGATGGCCGAGCAAGGACTTCCGGGAGTTTCCGGAAGCCTTCAGAACCTCCCGTCCATGCAGGGATGGAACATGAGCAACTTCCGTCTGGTTTACCGGACGGCGTACTACAACCCGTTCCCGAGCGAGGACGTGGCGAACCACCCCGATTCCTGGCGCGCGGTGTCCTACGAGGAGGCGATAAGCATGTACAACAGGATATCCGCCGGCGAGCTGATAGGGACCGTGGACCTCTCCTCCTCCGGTCTGTACTCCGGGGTCACCTTCCTGCAGTACTACGACGGAGCCATCGTTGAAGGGACGGCGGTCACCGATGCCGGAAGGCCCATGGCCGGGATCTGGGTCACAGTGCTGGATGAGTACGGCATACCTCACCAGGTGGTCAAGACCGACGCGGACGGGCGGTACAGCGTGATAGCCCCGTTCGGAGAGGTGAGCCTAGTGTTCTCCTACGGTGACCTGGACCCCCGCCTTCTTTACGGCACGCAGCTGCACACCGAGACCATGGACATAACCTATGACCAGGCCATGCGCGTGGAGGCCGACGTGGACAAGGACGACCAGCTCGATTACCTTATCGACCTGGACGTCGTGGTCTCCGCCGGTTCACTGGCCGGGCAGGTGTACATCGACTCGGACGGCAACGGCAAGTACTCCGCAACGGCCGACCAGGCCCTGATAGGGGCCACGATCGTCTTCGAGAACGTCACCAAAGGCTTCCGGGCCGAGGCGGTTTCCACCCTGGACGGTTACGAGATCCCGGGCATCAGCCCGATGAACGGCACCGTGAGCGTGGAGTACCAGGGTCACGTTTTCGGCACGTCCAACGTGCAGGTGAGGATCGGCACCCCGACCTCCAAGGACCTCTTCGTGGAACCGGCCGCACTTAACGGGAACGTCACCCTGGAGGACGGCACCGCCGCCGGGCTGACCTCGATATTCCTGCTGGACAGGACGAACGGCGAGGTGCTGGAAGCGATAACCGGCACCATGGGAGAGTTCTCCTTCGAAACGCTGCTTCCCGGCAACTACACCATACAGACCCCCGACGGCGCCGCGGTGGTTAGCGGGGACATCTCCCTGGCGGAGGGCGAGGCCCTCGACAAGGACCTGGTCCTCTACAGGTCCATGCGCCTTAGCGGGCTGGTGAGCTACAACGGCCAGGCGGTAACCAATGCCATGGTAGGCATATACGGCGATCTGGTGGACACCTGGGTGCAGAGCGACTCCCGCGGAAGGTACGCGGCAGTGGTTCCCATGGGCGACGTGTCGCTGTACGCCACGGCCACCGTCGACGGCCAGGAGGTCGTATCGCTGGGAAAGGTCACCGCAACCGCCAGCGCCGATGCCGACCTGTACCTGGAGGGCGCCATGGTGCTCTCCGGCGCGGTTCAGTATTCAGGGAGCTCCGTTCCCAACGCCGACGTCACGCTGCAGGACCGCAACGGGGGAGCGACCCTCTCGGTAATAACCAACTCCGAGGGCAAGTTCCGCGCCGTCCTTCCCGAAGGCGTGTACTTCACCTACGCGAGCGATGGGAACAGGGCCTTCTGGGGCGATGTGAACGTAGGGTCGTCCATGTCCGTGACCTTGCAGCTGCTCTCCTCCGTGGAGGTCAGCGGAACGGTGTGGTACGACGCTGACGGGAACGGCGTCGCCTCCGCCGACGAGGGATCGAACGGCGTGGTTATCACGATCACCGACCAGGAGGGGCGCGCCGTCACCGCTGGCACCGGCCCCAACGGGCAATACTCCTTCGTCCTGGTTTCGGGAAGGACATACACCCTGACCGCGGAAAAGGACGGTTTCATCAGCATGGTCAAGGACTACCCGTCCCTGGCCCAGAGCGTCACCGCCGACCTGGAGATGATCGCCCTGGATAGGACCGTCTCAGGAGGTCTGTCCGAGGCCCGGGGAGGGGTGTCAGTCCTGTTCGTCGCGGTCGGAGGCCCGGCCGTTGACGCGGTGGCAGTCACCAGCTCCGACGGCAGCTTCACCACCGAGCTCTATCCTGGCAATTACATCGTCAGGGTGGACCAGAACGACACCTACAGTGCCTCGGTCCGCTACCAGTCCCTTGAAGACCTGGACCTGGACGTGCTCGTGGGCAGCGACCCTGAGGCGATACAGGTCGGGACGGTCGTCAGAATGCTGGTCAGCGGTGCGGTCAGCCCCGTAGGCACCGCCACCCTGGTCTTCGACGGCCCTGACGCATGCAGCGTCACCGCCGGCCAGACATACTCGGTATACCTCAGGGAAGGGTCGTACTCGGTATACACCAAAGTGGTGAACGGGACCAGGAACGACGCCGACCTGAGGCGGGTAAACGTCTCCGGACCAACGTCCCTGAACATATCGGCCGAGACCGCTGTCATGGCCATGCTGCAAGCGTCCACGACTGCCAGGCAGAGCGTGGTCATAACCATTGAGCACGAGGGGGCCTGTTACAACGCCAGCACCAACGATGCGGGAATGGTCAACGTGCTTCTGCCAGCAGGGGTCTACAACGCATCGGTGGACCATTCCACCGTCATCACCGAATGGTCCCAGCAGAGGTTCGTCAGGTTCACGGGCAACCTCGAGTTCACCCTGGCGGCGTATCATCGGGCCTTCGAGATCAGGACCACGATGTCCTACGAGAACGCCACCGTTTCCGGCAACGTTATGGCCAACGGCGCCCCGGTCTCCGCCCTGATCGAGTTCCAGGCCGTTTCCGCCACCGCCGAGGACCTGACGGTCAACGCCACCGGCAACTACGTCGTGAAGCTTGCCCCCGGCAACTACACGGTCTACGCGGTAAGCCAGGTCAGCATGTCCCGGGCCTATCTTGGCCAACTGGTCATCAGCGATGTTAGCGACGTGACCTATGACATCGGCATGGCGGAGGCCTTCCGCCTGTCGGGCGTGACCTTCGCCAACGATGTGGGGGTCAGTGCACAGATCGTCGTTAGCGGAGCAGGGGCGCTCAGCACGGTCAGCGACCCGGACGGTTCCTACGAACTGTATCTTCCCGGAGGGGACTACGAGCTGATGGCCGATACCGAGATTGCGGAGTACGGAGTTGGCGTGAAGTACCGTGCCTCCGCGTCCGTGACGCTTTATGACGTGACCTCCAAGGGCATTGTCATGCAGAGGGTGGCCGAGCAGGACGTGGCCATTTCCTGGGATATCGCTCAGAAGGTCACGCTCAACGCCGGTGATACCGCCACCTACACCATACGCGTGGTGAACGAGGGCAACGTGGAGGACACCTTCCGCCTCACCTCCTCCGCCACCGACTGGACGGTGGTGCTCTCCCAGAGCGAGGTGACCCTCGGCTTCGGAACGTCCAACAGCCAGATAGTCACCGTGCAGCTAACGCCTTCCGAATCGGTGCTGGTCAAGCACAACGCCGTGGTGATCAGGGCCGTCTCGGTGACCAACTCCTCGGTGGCCGCCTCGGTGAGCCTGGACGCGGTGATCGCCCCGGCCCGGGCGGTGAGCCTGGTGTACCAGGGCGCCGAGTCCACGGACGGTACCGAGTACAAGCACGCCATAAAGGTCAACAACCCCGGCAACGTGGACGATGCCTACTCCGTGTCCATAGGCAACCTGCAGGCCCTGCGGGACCTGGGCTGGGACGTCAGGCTGGTGAACGATACCGCTCTCGTCGATTCCATGACAGTGACGGTATCGGCCTCCAAGAGCTCGGAGGTCGAGGTGTCCATGGTCCCGGTCCGGGCAAACCCCAGTCCCACGGTCACCGTGCAGCTGGTGGCGGAATCAGCCGCCGACGCGGCTGTGCGGGCGTCCCTGGACATGCAGCCCGAGCTCATCGGGCTGGGCGTGAGCGGGCTCTCCGTCACCGGAGTGGACGTATCCGACAGCATGCCCAGCCTCAGCGACGGCTCCATCATGCTGGTGGGCGTGGCATTGAGCCTGATGGCGGTGCTTCTGGTCATAAGCGTTCAGAAGGGGGTGTTATTACGAAGAAAGCGCTGATGATAACGCTGGCCGTGTTGATGCTGCTGAGCGCGATGCCCATCGCACAGGCGGAGACGTACGATCCGCTGTACGCTCAGATCGACGGGCCCCAGGTGGTTACGGCCAACAGCGTCACCTTGTACACCCTGGTGATGTTCGGCGGTCCGGCGGAGGTCGGGGCTGGCAACTACTCATACAAGGCCACCATGACCGGGGACGGGAACACCTACGGCTCGTTCTTCGTGCCCGGGACGGTGGAGCCGACCCCCGACGGAACGTTCCATATCAACCTGACCGCGCCCGCCGAGCCGCAGACCATGACCATCACCATCGAATGCATCTCGTCCAGCGTCACCCAGACGGTTAAGCGCACCATCTCCTTCCAGGTGAAGGTCGTGTACCCCATAGTACTGAGGACGACCGTGATGAACACCGGCGAGGTGAACGCCATGGACGTGCCGATAAGCCTGCAGGTGTACCAGGAAGGGGGATGGGTGGAGTTCCACAGCACCACCGTAGACCTGGAGGCCGGTGGTTCGCTCGACTTCCTGTACAACTGGACCGCCTTGGGCCTCTCTTCAGGTGAGCACAAGGTGCGCATGGTGCTCGATCCCAACAACCAGGTCGTCACTTTCGAGGGCGGGGCGACCGTCTACGAGACGACGATCTATTACAAGATGTCGGGATACGGATGGGTGAACTCCCTGGTGTGGGTGATGATAGTCGCGCTGGGCATAACCATATTCCTGATATGGAGGCGCCCGGTCAAGGGCAAGAAGAGGCGCTGAAACCCTTTTCCCTACAACCTTTTCTCCAGGTCGGACATGCGGCCGTGAAGCCTGTCGCTCATGACCGCCAGGGAAACGTCTCCCCTGGTCTTCTCCAGCACCGACCGGGCTATGTCCTGCTTTCTCCTTATGTGTACCAAGGCGTCAGGATAGTCGAAGCGCATTATTATCAGGAAGAGCTCCTCCATGATGTCCAGGTACCTCTCGGCCGCCGGGATGTCCCCGCGGCGCAGGGATTCCAAGGAGAAACGCCTCAGCTCTCCTATGGTGTCGGCTATACCCAGCAGATAAGCGGTGCCCGACATTCCCAAATGGTCCGGTTCCGGAAGCTCCTGCCCCTTGACCAGCGCGTTCAATATGGAGGCCTCGGCCACCTCGACCAAGGCGTCCTGCACTATGCCGGAGTACCAGATCTCTACGTGCTCCGACAGCACGCTCTTCAGCTTGTGGGCCTCGTCTATGGCCTCTTCCAGGGCGTCCTCCCCATCGACCCCCTTGTGCATGCCATGTATCACTCCGCTGGACATCCTTATGAGGGCGCGGGAGGACTTTATGGCTATCTCTCTGACGGTGTCCTTTTCATCCAGGGTGTCCTGGATCCTCTGGGCTATGCTCTCCAGGTCCTGCATGGGGGTAGATTGTCTGGGGATATGAAAAGCTTGCTCAGCCCCTAACCTGGCGCATGTGCTCAACCCTTCTCTGCACCAGCTCCCTTCTCCCTATGTCATGCCGGACGAAGACGTCCCCCTGAACATGGACCAGCCCCGCCTCGCATACGGCCTCCGCGGCCTCTATGCTGTCGGCCATTCCTACCACGCCCAGTGTCCGGGAGGACGTGGTCAGAACGGTGCCGTCCTCCTCCTCCACGGCGGCGTAGTAGAGGCAAGCCCCCGCATCCGCCATTGCCCTCTCGTCCACCTTGACCGGTAGCCCGGCCTTTGATCCCGTGCCGTAGCCGGACGGGACCACGTACTTGCACACAGTGGCCTTATCAAGGAACGGAACATCGTCAACCAATCGCCCCTCGGCAACCCTCTCGCACACGTCCAGGAAGCCATTCTGCAGCAGTGTGAGAACGTTCATGGCCTCCGGGTCCCCGAAGCGGGCGTTGAACTCTATTACCTTGGGGCCGTCCCTGGTAAGCATGAACTGCCCGTACAGGATGCCCCCGTAAGGAGAACCATCATCCCTCATCGCCTGAACGGTGCGCTGCATTATGTCCAATGCCCTGTCCCGTTCCTCGCCGGTCACGAAGGGCAGGAGATGGTCCACGTCGGTGTAGGAACCCATTCCGCCGGTGTTCGGCCCCACGTCGCCCTCGTAAGCGCGCTTGTGGTCCTGCACCAGGGGCATGCCCGCGACGTTGCGCCCATCGCAGAAGGCCTGCAGGGTGAACTCCTCCCCGACCAGGCGTTCCTCGAGCACCACGCCCGCGCCGCCGATCCCGCGTTCCAGCACTTCCTTCACGTAGGATAGCACCTCGTCCTTCCCTTTCAGGTGCTCGCCCTCGACCTTCACTCCCTTTCCGCCGGTGAGCCCCTCGGGCTTGACCACCAGCTCACCAGGGAAATCGTCCACGAAGAGCTTTGCGGACCCGTAATCCTGAAAGGTTCCGAAGGCCACGTTTCCCGGTATGCCGTGCTTCTTGAGCAAACGTCGGGAGAAACGCTTGGATGTTTCCAGTCTTGCCGCGGCCTGCGAGGGTCCCACGCATCCCACGCCCTTCCTGAGCAGCTCGTCGACCAGCCCCGCCTCCAGAGGGGCCTCCGGGCCCACCACTGCCAGCTCCGCCCCGCAGGTTCCGGCGAACTCCACGACACCGGGGATGTCGGTCTCCCTAACGAGCTTGAACCCCTTGGCCGAGCGGACTATCCCTGGGTTGCGGTTCTTCATCGCCGCGTACACCTCGGCGCCATCCCTTTTCAAAGCCTCGACGATGGCGTGCTCCCGCCCCCCTCCGCCGACAACCAGCACCTTCACGGTCATGCGCTTCGGGGATCGCACTGGGATTTATTAAATCAATTGATGCTCAGCCCAGCAACGCCTCGACCAGGGCTTCCAGGCCCTCCCCGGTGCGCTCGCTGACCGGCATCAGCTCCCGCCCGCCGGAAAGCTTGCGGTAGTCCTCCTTGACCCTCTCCACGCTTATGCCCATGTACTCGGCCAGGTCCATTTTGTTCATGACGGCGACGTCCGCCCCCTGGAATATCATGGGGTGCTTGCGCACCATGTCATCGCCCTCGGTCACGGAGATGACCACCATGCGCTTGTCCGTTCCCAGCGGGAAGTCCGCCGGGCATACCAGGTTGCCGACGTTCTCCACGAACAGAAAGTCGAAACCTCCCAGATCGATGTCGTCCAGGGCGTGGTCCAGAAGATGGGCGTCCAGGTGGCATTCCTTGCCGGTGTTGAGGTTGAACGCCTTGACGCCGGCGGCCTCGAAACGATCGAAATCGTCCTGGCCGGTAACATCGCCAGCTATGGCGGCCACACGCAACCCACGTTCCATGAGGGCCTTGGAGATCTTTATTATGAGGGCCGTCTTGCCCGCCCCCGTGGTGCCCATGACATCCACAGATCTGATCCCCGCCCCGTGAAGTTTATCATGGTTATGCTCGGCCAGATGCCTGTTCTCGGCGAGAACGTCCGTCTCCATGCTGATGTGGGTTATCTTGTGCACGGAGGCGAATTTCCCCTCCCTCGTTAATAACTTTGCCCAATTTCCTTCCAGTCCTCCCCGCATCATGTATTTGAAGTAGGTGCTAACACGCGTTAATTGGACGGTATGGCTATCGCACACCGGCACATTTTATCGAATAACTTTTAAGTAATGTCACGCAAATATGATTCTTCAATTGAACCATGGTCCCGTAAGGTGGAAGGGGCCCATAAGGGGGATTCTGATGGACAGTCCAAATAATATGCAAAGTAAAAGCATGACTAACAGTATGGTCAAGAGGGCTGCCTTATACATTGGTATATTGGCATTCGCCCTCGCCCTGCTCCTGTTCTTTGGAGCCGGGCAGGCCAGCGCCGAGGATGTTTCGGGCGATATCACGGTCGATACGGTCTGGAAATCCGACAAGGTGTACAATGTCACAGGCGATGTGAACTTGACGGAAGGGGTCACCCTTACCATAGAGAAGAACGTGACCGTGGTGTTCCAGGGCAATTATGCGCTCAACGTGTTCGGTAACCTGGTCATCAACGGGGCCGAAGACAACTGGACCACTTTCTCACTCAACGAATCGGCGGCAGTCAATTGGCATGGGATAACGTTCTACGAGGGGGCAGGCGGCAGCGTGTCTTACCTGTCAGTGACAGGTGCAAGTTACCCCCTGGCTTACTATAACACAACCGACGGTCCTTCTATGTCCAGCGTCGTCTTGGATGGCGGTGATACGGCCGTGAGTTACGATTTCTTCGGCGATGTTCGACAGGACATCGTCCTTACCATATCCGGGCTGGAGATAGTGCGTGTCCAGGATGCTTTCCAGGTCGAAAACACCAATGGAAGCCTGGACGTGACCCTTGACGGCCTTGTCGTGAACAACACGCTGGGCATCGGCGAGTTCAATGCCCATGCCTGGGGAGATGACGGTCGCATCGACATGACCATCTCCGGGTGCGAGTTCTTGAACGGTGTGTTCGATGGCATGGAGATATCCGGTGATGTTCTGGGCGACGTCGAGATAGTCGACACCGTGTTCTCCCACATAGGGGCCGTA
>JAAYDU010000022.1 GCA_012729095.1 Methanobacteriota archaeon
ACCATTCCGTTCCTGGACCCGCACACCATACCGTTTTTGGATCCCCACACCATTCCGTTCCTGGACCCGCACGCGGTATCCCTTTAAACCGAACATGTGCACGTGTTCACGTGCACAACCTTTCCATATTTTCTTCTACCTGCTCCCTCAGCCTCTGATGGCCCAGCCTTTCAGCGATGCCACGGGCCTCATCCAGCAGAGCTTTCGCCCTCCGCTCCTCCTTGTTCTCCAGGCACACCTTGGCTATCTCTATGAGCAGCTGCCCCAGCCTCACCGGGCTGTCAAGGTCCCTCAGTATGTCCAATGCCGCGTCGAACTCGTTCCCCGCCTCCGCCTGGTCTCCCTTCTTGGAATGAACGTAACCCAAGTAGAAATGGAGCATTGATGCCATGAGCGGGTCGTTAAGCTTAGTGGATATGGCAAGGCATCTCAACGCCAATCTCTCGGTCTCCTCGAACTGCCCCTGTACCAGTCGGCAGCCGGTCATGTTGGCCAGGGCGTGGCCGACAGTGCTGAGGTCCCCGATAGAGCCGGCGAGTTCCTGGGCCCTGTCCAGAAAGGTCATCCCCTCTTGGTTCCTGCCGATGGTGCAGAGGTCGTTCCCGATGCTGATGCAGGCCTTCGCCATCATATTGGTGTTGCCGCGCCTCTCCAGTATGGACAGTGATTCCTCCTTGTAACGAATGGCCGTGTCATAGTTCTCAAGGGTGGAATGGGCACGACCAAGCCCATACAGGGCCTTCCCGAGGGCCAGATCATCGGCCAGCTCCTGTGCTATGACCCGGGCCTTTTCAAAATGCTCGATGGCCTCGGCGGTCCTTCCCCTGCGCTCGAGAAGTCCTCCGAGGTCGTAGAGCACATCGGCCTGCGTCGGAAGGTCTCCGGCGGTAAGCGATATTCCCATGCTCTGGTTGAGCAAACCCCAGGCCGCATCATACTCCCCGCGGTTCAGGTGTATGACCCCGATCATGCGGTTCACCTCCCCGAGCACCCTGACGTCCAGTTTCGTGGAGGTGGGCCTCTGCAGCGATCTGAGCACCTGCAGCGCCCGGTCCCATTCCCCTTGCAGGTACAACACCTCGCCCTGCAGAAGGCTGATCTCGATCAGGTCCTTGCGGTCGGTCCCGTCCATGTCCCTCACCAAACGGTCCAGCAGGGGGGCGAACTGGGTAGCGTAACCCTTGTTGATGATCGACCTGCCGTCCCCCGCGGCAATGGACACGGCGGTCTGCAGGTCGCCGGCCATCAGCGAGTGGTAAAGTCCCTCGACCCGGGCGGGGGCGGAACCGTCCTGCAGGTAGTAGCGGGCCGCCGCCCTGTGATACACCCGCCTCTGCCTTGGCGTCAACCGCGACAGGGAGAACTCCCTCAGCAGGTCGTGCATGCCGATGAGGCGCCCTACCGACTCGTATATGATGGCCTTTGACAGAAGCGAATCGACCGCCTCGTAACTTACAGCGTAATCTCCCCCATCCAGTTCCACCTTGTCCACGCCCGCGGCCAGATTGATCTCCTCTTCCATGGTGAAGAAGGCGTCGATGAGCACCGGGTAACGGAACACCGCGGCAATGCTCATGATCTTCCGCTCGGACACGCCCAGCCTGGAGAACACCTCCTGCTCGATGAATATCCGGATGTTCTTTCCCAACGCGAGCTTGGGGTCGTCAATGAGCTCCAGGAACAACGGGTGCCCGCTGGTCACCCTGAACACCTCGTCCACATGCTCCGGGGAGAGGCCGCGGGAGCGCATCATCTGCAAGCTGCTCTCCCTGTCCAACCCTTCCAGGTTCAGCTCCTCCACCAATCCGCGGAAAACGGCGCTCCGGGAATAGAACGAGGGCAGCTCGCGGGCGGTGCACACCGCCCTCACATGCTCCAACCCCTCCATTGTGGTCAGCAAGGCGCCCAGGAACTCCAGGACCGTAGGGTCCGCCTTGTGCACATCGTCAAATATCAGGAGGGCGGAAACCCCTTCCAGGTCCGTTTCCAATATATGCGTGGCCTCCCCGACCAGCGGGGCCTCGGTCTGGTTAAGGTACCATTCCAGGTTCCGCCGCCCCATCTGGGAGAGGAACTCCGACATGGGTCTGAGCAATGCCTTCAGGTTCGCCCACTCGTGTACCTTGTACCAGAACACGTTGCTGCTCTCCCGCACCAGCTGGGCGAACTTGGCGAGAAGCGTGGTCTTGCCGATGCCTGGTATGCCGTTGATCACCACCATGCGCCCGGTTTCGGAGCCAAGCAGCCCCAGGAGCGTCTCGATCTCCCTTTCCCGCCCGAAGAAGTTGCGCACGGCCGGCTTCTTGTCCGTGAAGTCAACGTAGCGCCGTTCCTCGCGCATGCGGTTCTCGTGGAAGTTGCGGCAGTCGATGGTGCCCCGACTTATGCCGTTGATCAGCTCCAGAAGGTCATACCTCTTTGGAAGATAGTTGCCCAGCTTGCCTATCTCGTCCCGGGTCCTATGTCCTTGCAGGTCGATTATGTCCACCGTTGTGTGCTCCGCTTTCTGCTTGATCGCCTTGGCCTTCTCCATCCCCTTGGCGTTCAGGAAGTACACCTTGCGCACACTTGGCAAACCCTTCACATGGCGAGTGAACGTATCGACGTCACCCTCCCTTCCCATCTCCGCCAGCAACTTTGCCACGTTGTTCCGGCCAACCTCCACCGCCTTGGCCACGCCTTCCTGGGTGACGGACTTCGGTGAATCCGAGTCCATGACGAAGCGCTGCTGGAACAGAAGGTGCAGGAACACCCTCTCCTTAGCGGTCAACAGAGCGCGCCCCGGTCCGTGGTTCACAAGGAAAAATCACTTTCCCATATCAATAGTCTTCCACCCGCCATGCGCTACCTGATTCTCACCGCGCGAATGTAGCATGCTCAAATCTCCTTTAAATACCGTTAAAGCAAAGATATGGTACAAGCAACGGAGGAATGAAAAATGTCAGGAACGATGGATGCCAATGTGTCTCTGCTTATGGAAGGCTACCCTCGAAACGGATTCACCGTCTTCTCGAACTATGTTGGAAAGGAACAAGGGGTCTGCATAACCAGGCTTCACCCCGAGTACGTGGTGGAGAAGTACGGACTGAAGAACTCCCGATTTCACTGGCTAAGCGGCGTGAAACAGAAGGGAACCCTATCCCCCAAGAACATCTCCGCACTGGTCAGGCAGGTCAGGGGGGAGATCAAGGATGGGCGTCGTAAGTTCTTCCTGGACGGCCTGGAGTACCTGCTGCTCTGGAACGACATGAACGGCATCTTATCCTCCTTGAAGGAGATCGAGAAGGACCTGGAGGGGGCCGGAGGTAGCATGATCATATCCATAGACCCGCTGACCTTCGAGGAAAAGGACCTTAGGATGCTAAGGGAGTCCTTTCCCGACCTATCATCCGATATCAGTGCAGGATCTCAGCAAACCGGCGCAGACGAGCTAGCTGGCAAGGGTCGAATAGACGCGGATCTACTGGTATCAAAAGGATTGACCGCGACGCCATGACCACGTCGTTCAGCTCCTCCAAGAATATGTTCAGGGTCCGGAAGTCAGTGAACAGGGATATGTACTCTATTCCATCCAGTACCGCCGCGGCGTTGCGCCGGGGGGAAAAGAACCCGGATATCTCGCTCACGATCTTTTCCAATCTATCGGGCGGCAGGTGGGGGCCGCTCCCGGTTTCGCTCAGCCACACGCCCTTTATGTTCTGAAGGGGGTAGCGTTCCCTGAGCATGTCCGGGTGCATCCTGCTCACGCATATGATCTCCTTGCCCGCGAATGCCAGGCCATTTATGAGCGAGAGGGTCTTGTCCATCCGCTCGCTGATGATCATGTATATGCGCCCATGGTCCAGGGTGAACATACCGTAATCTGAACGAACGTCAATGGAGCAATACCCACTAATGAACCCAATGTCCGCGTCCATGCTACTGGCCCGGCACGCTTCCCTTCGCGCCTTAACCTGAAAGGCAATGAATGATAAATAATAGTATTGAATAAAATATGACGGTTGGAAGGGGTTTGAGAGGGAAAGGTTTACCGCGACCTTCAGGCGATCTTTCCGCTCAAATAGCTCTCGTAGGCGGCCATGTCCAGAAGCCCGTGCCCGGACAGGTTGAACACGATCACCTTCTCCTCGTTCTTGCGCTTTGCCTCCATCGCCAGGTCTATGGCCGCGGCGATGGCGTGAGTGCTCTCCGGGGCGGGAATGATCCCCTCAGAGTTGGCGAACTGCATTCCCGCCGCGAAAGTGGCCTTCTGCTCCACCATCACCGGGCGGACGTATCCCAGGTCCTTCATCAGGCTCACCGTCGGCGCCATGCCGTGATAGCGCAGCCCTCCGGCGTGTATCGCCGAAGGTATGAAGTCGTGTCCCAGGGTGTACATCTTTAGCAGCGGGGTCATTCCAGCGGTATCACCGAAGTCATAGCGGTAGTCACCCTTGGTCAGGGAGGCCACGGAAACCGGCTCTGCGGCTATTATGTCCGTGTCCACCTCGCCCTTTATCTTCTTGGCCAGCATGGGGAAGGAGAAACCGGAGAAGTTGCTTCCCCCGCCGACGCATGCGATCATGTGGTCCGGCACGATATCGGCCATCTCCAGCTGCTTGATGAGCTCCTGGCCTATTACGGTCTGATGGAGCATGACGTGGTTGAGCACGCTACCTAGGCTGTACTTGGTGTTCCTTTCCTGCACGGCCATCTCTATGGCCTCGCTGATGGCTATGCCAAGGCTGCCCGGGGTGTCGGGGTACTTCTCCTTGATGGCCCGGCCGTACTTGGTCTCGTTGCTCGGTGAGGAGTACACCTTCGCACCGTAGGTCTCCATGGCTATGCGACGGTAGGGCTTCGAGTCGTAGGACGAGCAGGTCATGAACACCTTGCAGCTCATGTTGAACATGGAGCAGGCCTGGGACAGGGACATTCCCCATTGCCCGGCCCCTGTCTCGGTGGTGAGGTGTTCGGTACCCGCGATCATGTTGTAATAGGCCTGCGGAACCGCGGTGTTCGACTTGTGGGACCCGCAGGGGCTGAGGTCCTCCCGCTTGTAGTATATCTTGGCCGGGGTCTTCAGCATCTTCTCCAGTCTCACCGCCCTCACCAGCGGGGAAGGCCGGTTCAGCATCACGTAGGCTTCCCGCACCTCCTCCGGAATGTCGATGTAGCGTTCCACGGAAACCTCCTGCTCGATGAGGTTGCGCGGGAATATGGCCTCCAGGTCCTTGGGGCTTGCCGGTTCGTTCGTCGCCGGGTTGTGCGGCGGGGGGATGGGTACCGGGGAATCGGCCGCGATGTTGTACCACTTCTTGGGAATATCCTCGATGCCGAGTTGGAACTTGATGTCCTTGTTCATATTCACGGGGAATCCTTCCTCAATATATATCATTTGTGGGGAATGATGTACAATATTATGCAATAGTGAATTCATCGTTAGCTTGGCAGCAGGTCCTTTCACGTAAAAGATCGAACCATCCATCATCACCACGATCGGCCGGACCATCGACCTTCGCCCGTTGTGATAATTTTTTTATCAGCGTCCATCACAAGGGCGACATCTTGTAACTTCCAATGGTCGTTGCACGTACCGCAGGACCGATCCGGTCTTGTGATCTTTCTCAGGGGACGAACAACGTTAAATATCGCGCGCTGGGCTATCTTTCCGTATCGGGGGAAAGGACACTGCCAATCATCAGCTGTCAGGATGTGGTCAAGACATACGTGACCGGCGACATCAGGGTCGAGGCCTTGAAGGGGATTACCCTGGGCATAGAAAAGGGCGAGATGGTGGCTGTGATGGGTCCTTCCGGTTGCGGCAAGACCACACTGCTCAACTGCCTATCCGGGATAGATGACGTAACTTCCGGAAAGGTCGAGATCGAGGGATCGGAGCTCACCGAAATGGACGACAACGCCAAGACGCGTTTTCGCGCCAGACGCATGGGCTTCATATTCCAGTTCTACAACCTGCTTCCGGTGCTATCCGCCGTGGAGAACGTGGAGCTCCCCCTCCTCATTTCCGGCAAGGCGCCCCGCTCCGCCAGGAATAGCGCCCTCGAACTTCTGGAGACGGTCGGGTTGAAGGACCGCGCCGAGCTCCGTCCAGCCTCGCTCTCCGGCGGCGAGAGGCAGAGGGTGACCATAGCGAGGGCGCTGGTGAACAATCCCGCGCTGGTCTGGGCCGACGAGCCCACTGGCGATCTGGACAAGAAAACGGCCGACGAGGTAGTGGCCCTCATGCGCAAGTTGAACAAGGAGAATGAACAGACCTTCGTCATCGTGACCCATGACCCCGAGGTGGGCATGAAGTGCGATCGCATCATCCACATGAGGGACGGGGAGATCGTCAACGAGAACGGAAAGGTGACCACGGTCTGTCAGGACATAATCGCGAGGGGTTGAGCCGTTGCCCCGGGCGATCGATCTGCTGAAAGCCGCCCTCGTTGTGTTGCTGGCGGTTCTGCCATGGGTATTCCTGGGGACGGCCATCGCCCTTATCGCGAACATCGCACTGATCGTGGTCGTGATCGTCCTGGACGCCAGGAAGAACAGCCTGGTTTCGGTCATGGCGGTTCGCTACGCCCTTCGCCGGCCAGCCACCACCGCCCTTGTCATAGGCGGTCTGATGGTCGGTACCGCGATAGTGTCGGCGACCTTCGCGGTGAGCGATACCATGGACAACCTCATCACCGGACAGGTGACCGAGGGGCTGGGCGACGTGGACATGGTCATCGGCGTGGAGTTCTCCTCATCATATGTCTTTACGAACGAGTCCGAACTCGAAGAGGTGGCCAGCAACCTAACGTCCTTGGACGGTGTCGAGAAGGTGCATTCCGCGGTCACGGAGGACGTCGTGATAAACAATGCAAGGACCGGGCTTTTCTCGCTGAGCAATGTCGCGCTGGGCTTCCCGGACGCGGCGGTCCTGACCTTCGGAGGCTTCCGATCCGATGGCGTCCCCATCGATGTCGCGCCATCGTCCGGCCAGGCCTACGTTCCGGAAGTCCTCGCCAGGGACATCGACGCCTCGGAGGGCGACATAGTGGTCTTGTTGAGGGGGAACAGCACCCTTCCCCTCACCGTCACCATGATCGTCGACGGGGACGGGCTGGGTGCGTACAGCCTGAGCGGAAGCGGCTTCTCTTCCTCGTACACAGTGTTCGTCAACAAAACGGACCTGCAGACGTGGACCGGCAACCTTGGGCGAAGCAATCTGCTGTTCGTGTCGCTGGACCACCAGGTTCCAACGGATCGTCAGAGCATCGAGACCGTGCTCTCCTCCTCCGGCATAGAAGGGCTGGATATAGTCCAGGACCGCGCGGAGATATTGGAGCAGGGCAAGGAAGGCCTTTCCGCGTTCATTTCGCTGTTCTTCGTGTTCGGTTCGTTCTCGGTCATAGCCGGCATGGCCCTCGTGCTGAACATATTCACCATGCTGGCCGAAGAACGCAAATCTGAGATGGGCATAACTCGGGCGGTGGGGCTGCTCCGCAACGGCCTGCGTCGCCTGTTCGTCTACGAAGGGGTGGTGTACGCCACGATAGCCGCTGCCGTGGGAACCGGCCTGGGACTTTTGATCGCGTACGTGATCATACTGTCCGTCTCCGGCGTGTTCGGTTTCACAGGCATCGATATCGCTTCCTACTTCACGTTCACGCCTCAAGGCATCGCCTACTCGTACCTGATAGGCTTCGCCATAACCATGGCCACGGTGTACTTCGCCACCATGCGTGTATCCCGCATGAACATTGTCAGGGCCATCAGGAACATCCCTGACCCGCCGGTCGCTGCCAAGGACCGTCGCACCTTCCTGGCCGGACTTCTGATGCCCGTGCTGGGAGCGCTGATCGTCATTCTAGGGATATTGATGGAGAACCTGGGGGCATGCCTAAGCGGGCTATCCCTCGGCACGCTATCTATCGGCCTGCTCCTGAGGCGCTTCGCCGGGGACAGGGTCGCCTGGAACGTGGCCGGCATGCTGACCCTTGCGGTATGGTTGAGCAAGGTGGCCGGTCTCAATATATTCCCTTACGCTGCGGAGATAGAGATGCTGGTCATGGCCGGTCTTTTCCTGCTCCTCTCGGCCCTGATACTGGTGATGTTCAATTCCGACGCCCTCATCAGGTTCTTCACCGCGATAATCCGCGCCCGTTCGTCATACAGGGCGGTGGTGCGGACCGCGATATCCTACCCTCTCAAGGCCAAGTTCAGGACCGGTCTCAGCATATTCATATTCGGGTTGGTCATTTTCACGGTCACCATCCTGACCATGATATCCGGGGTGATGAACTACAACATCCCTATCATGGTCGAGGAGACATCTGGAGGGTTCGACACCATAGCCTTCACCCTCGATCAGCAGGTGGTGCTGGAGGCGGACCCATGGGGGAGGCTTAACGCCACGAACGGGTTCCTGGCCGGAGGGAACGTCAGCAACCTGCTGCCCCTGTCCACAGTGGGCGTTAAGGTGAACGACACTGTGGATCTGGGCAACGGCAATCAAAAACATTTCGAGTTCGGAATGACGGCACTGGGCGTGAACCACAGGTTCTACACCGAAGGATATTACCCGCTCAGCGACTGGGACAGGTCGCGATTCTCCTCGGAAAGGCAGGTTTGGGAAGGTCTGATGGCCAACGGCTCCCTCGCCATAATCGATGGTGGGACCGCCGGGGCGTTGGGGGGCATGATGTCCTACTCGGAGGCGGAAAGGATAGTGCTCAACGACAGCTTCACCGTGGTGGCCTCGGACGAATCGCGTCACAACGTGACCATAGTCGGGGTGATGAAGCAGAGCGCCCTGACCGGGCTGTTCGTCAACGAAGAGGCGCTGTACGAGGACCTGAAGGCCATGGGGCCGAACCTCATGCTGGTGTCCTACGCCGAAGGACTGGACCCCGCCGAGCAGTCGGTGCTGATGGAGAAGGACTTTCTGATGTATGGCCTCAACACCATTTCGGTGAAGGCGCTGGCGAAGGAGATCACCGCCAGCGTCGATTCCATATTCACCCTCTTCCGGGCGTTCCTGGCCATGGGCCTGATAATCGGCATAGTGGGGCTGGGGATAATCACCATCCGGTCCATATTCGAACGGAGGCTGGAGATAGGCATGATGCGCGCCATAGGTTTCACCAAGGGAATGGTGGTCATCAACTTCGCGCTGGAGTCCGCCTTCATCTCCCTGCTGGGCATAGTGGCCGGATCCCTGCTCGGCATACTGGTCGGGTATCAGCTGTGGGCGGAGAGCCTGGAGGCCATGGAGTTCATATTCGTGATAGACTGGCAGCCTATAGTGACCGTGGCCCTGCTGGCGTTCGCCGCCACCATGCTCAGCATACTTCCCGCCGCCCGGGGTGCAAGCAAGGTGTCCCCGGCCGAGGTGCTCAGGTTCGAGTAGCCTGGACACGAAAAATTAGTTATCCCCCGGGGGTATTCCCAAGGGATAATATGAAATACGGTGCCACCACCAGGCTGAGCCCGGAAAGGGCCTTGGAGAAAGCCCAGGAATACTTCGGGAAGCTGGAGCTGGCCCTTGAAGAGGGTTCTGACAGGTACTCGCTGTTCCGCAACGATGCCGGTCACGTTCTGGTCACCATCACCACCGAGCACGGGACCGAGCTGGAGATCGAGACCAAGGGTTTCGACCAACAGGTCAAGACATTTCTGCAGAGGATAGGCTAACAGGTCTGGCACTCGGTGTCGCTCATCCTGCTGCGGTCCCTCAGCAGGCGGCTCCTCATCTCCGTTCCGGATATCGCGCCCTCGTCGGTTATGAATGCGGTGACCAGGTCCAGGGGGGTCATCTCGAACACGATCTCCTTTACCTTGAGCTCCTGGGAGGAACATTCCCCCTCCACCGCGTCCATCTGCAGCACCGGGATGAGCTTGGACGTGGAGCACAGGACAACGAACGGCTTGCCGTGCTGCTTGGCAGCCAGGGCCATGGACATTGTTCCGACCTTGTTGACCACCCCTTCCGGGCACACGCCGTCCGCCCCCGTGATAACCAGGTCGGCCTCCCTTATCTCGGTGGGGGCCATGGAATCCCGGAACAGGCAGGCCTCGTACCCTCTTTCCATAAGCTTCCTGCAGGTGATGGCGCCTTCTCCCATGGGTAGGGACTCTGCCACGGAGACCTTGACATCTTTTGGCAGGGCCTCGATGGCGCCCATGATCGTTCCGGAGTAGGAGATCGTGACCACCTTCGCGGGCCTGTAAGATCCGACCAATGTATTGGCGATCTTTCCGGTGGCCTCGGCCTCCCTCTTCCTCAGGTCGGCCAGGAAACCCTTGATGAAGCCGTTGAACTGCTCGTCCGGTATCCGGGCCAGCAGCAGCACCTTTATCGATCCGGCCACGTTCTGAACGGGGGCCATGGACCGCTTGACATTGGAAAGGCCGACCGCGAAATCGGTCCACTCCTGTACCTTCGGCCTTTCGGCCAGTGCGCTCTGCAGCCCGTCCAGGAGCTTGTCGTAGATCTCGGAGGAACCTGACACCTGGTCGTTGGAAACGTCGTTAAGCAGCGATGATAGCGTGGTCATGCGAACACCTGTGGTAAAGATGAAAAGAAGGGGTGATTGAAAAAGGATGGGGTTTTACGTTCGTTATCAGGTGCAGACGACCTCATCGGAAATGCGCTCCAGCGCTCCGACCGATCCCGGGTTGTGCTCGTTGGGGTCCAGACTGATGAAGAACTCAGCGTTTCCCAGGCTCTCCCTTGCTCTCTTCAAGGAGTCTATGACCGGGCGCAGCCCGTTCCAGGAGTAGAGCACATCGAAGCCATTGAGGACCACTATGGGAAACTCGTTCTCGCTCAGGAACTTAACTATCCTGGACTCAAAGGTCTCCAGGTTCATCGGCGGTATGCAGTCGTCCTGCGGCCGGGGGGATAACCAGAATGCTGTCATGTTGTCCTTTACAGGCGCGAACTGGGCGTTCAACTGATGGGGGGAGTTCTTTGATATGTAAAGCGCCTTGCGTCCCTTGCGCAGCTCCCTCCTGAGCATCTCGTGGGTGCGCAGGGGCACCCGCTCCTTTATCATAACCAGCTTTCCTTCCTTGTCGCTCATTTTTTTCCCTCGGTCCTATAGAGGGCCGTGAGTAGCTGTAGATGCCCCGAGATAACGGCGTCAGAGGGCGGAAAAAAGCGCTGAAAGTACGGGCCAGGTGTCGGGTGAGGGTAGTAGGCCCCCTTCTGTTTCAGGCGACATTCAACTGCGCACCCTACCCGCCGGTCCTGAGCTGTCATCCCGGCTGTTTGGGCTTGCTCCGGTGGGGGGTCGCCGTTTCACCATATCTCCGGGGAACGTCCTCGCCAGGCGATTCATACTACCCCGGGGCTGTGCCGTTTCTGTGCCCTTGCCTTGGCTCTCGCCAAACCGCATTTCGCGGTCCACCTTTCTCATGGAGGAGGGACCTTCCTCAGCTGGGCCCGAAGGCCCTACCGTCAGTCGCCCTCCCTCTCCCGACGATCTAACTTATGAAACGGTTCTATTTAAACACGTTGAGCAGGAAGGAGCGAACGAAGGTCGAACCCCCTTGTCTGGTGACACCATCGCTCGCCCAGCGTTCCCTTTTCTTAGGAGACGCTCATGCAAAGGTTAATAACCGCAACCTACATTCCCAAAAAAGCCAAGCGGGGGTAGCCAAGCATGGCCAACGGCGCTAGGTTGAGGGCCTAGTCCTTAGTGGTCCTTGGGTTCAAATCCCAACCCCCGCACCATTCTTTACCATCCTATCATTTCTTGCGAACTCGGTCCGTTGCGATGATGGTCGGGTAATTACGACCTTGCCACCCTGGGGGATCGCTGGTATTCCGATCTGCGAAAGAACGATCATTTTCCGGACGGTATTAGGACGACTACCGCTCAGGCCTGGTACATGCAATAGTACTGCTTGTCCTTGCCCAGGGCTGAGGCCACCGCACACTCGGGGCACAGGCATCCGCGTTCGACCCTTATGCAATCGGTAGGTGATTTGCCGGACAGGCAGAATATCGACTGCCATCTCATCTTGGCGCATATGGTAAAGGAGGGGCATTTCGGGCATACGCATTCCGAACCGTGCTTGGCTATGAGGTCTGATGTGCTCGCCGTCATTGCAAGAAATATCGCTTCACGCAAGATATTAACGTATCCACCCCGCGGTCCGTTTCGCGATCCTAGGAAGGTTGCCAAGGCGACTGGTCACAGGCCTTAATGCTCTCCGAACAGAGAAGAACTTCGGACAAAGTTAATAAGGTCGAGCCATTAACGGTACTCGTCCCAAAGAGGTTATCCTATGGACCTGAACGACACGATCCCCTACACGAACATGGAATGGATACAACTGATTGTGGCCCTGGCCATCCTGCTGATAGGATTCCTGGTGATCAAGATCACGATGAGAGTGCTTCGCGGAATCCTGGAAAGGACCCGCTTGCCAAGGCTGCTGGTGGATTTCCTGCTGCGCGTTTTGAACGTCCTTCTGTACGTGGTGCTGCTGCTGGCGTTCCTGGGCGCCCTCGGTTTCGAGGTCGGCTCGGCCCTTCTCGCCCTATCGGCCATCATAGGTCTGGTGCTGGGCTTCGGACTGCAGGACACCATGATGAACTTCTTCTCCGGCGTGTGGCTGGCTCTCGTCCGTCCGATAGAGAAGGACGAGTGGGTTTCCGTGAACGGCTTCTCCGGCAGGATAAATGCCATTGGCATAATGTCAACGGAGATGATCACCGCGGACAACGTCTACATAACCCTGCCTAACAAGACCGTGTGGGGCAGCCCCATAACCAACAACAGCCGCATGCCCACCCGGAGAGTGGATGTATCGGTCGGTATCAGTTACTCCGGGGACATCAACAAGGCCATCAACGTGGCCATGGACCTCATGTCCCGCCACCCCAAGGTGCTCAAGGACCCCGCTCCCGCCGTGGCGTTCACCAGCCTGGGCGATTCGGCGGTGAGCATCGTCCTCAGGGCATGGACCAACAATGGAGACTACTGGGACGTCATGGGTGACATGACCAAGGGAGTTGTTGAGGCTTTCAACAAGGAAGGCATCGAGATACCGTTCCCCCAGTTGGACGTGCACACCAAGGATTGAGAACGAAACCCCTTGATCGACACCGAGGTCGGTCGGGCACGGTCCCGGCCTTCCTTTTTTATTCCCTAGGATGCCGTGATACGCCGGGCATCACCAGGCTTTCATAGCAAGGCCGAATACATCAAATGACCTCGATGCAGCCTTCCAGCTCGAAGGCCGTCACGTGACGGCGGAAGCGGTCCCACTGCGCGTCCTTAACGTGAAGGAAGCTATCGAAGGTGTGCTGGCCCAGCACGTCTCGGACGAGCTCGCTCCCTCTCATATACGACAGGGCATTGCCCAGGTCCTCCGGCAACGTTCCGATGCCCTTCTCCGCGATCTGCCATCTGTCCATGGCGTAGGTATCCTCCTCGAAGGGGTCTCCCGGGTCCATGCCTTTCTCCACCCCGTCCAGCCCGGCCGCCAGCATGACCGCGAACTGCAGGTACTGGTTGCCTGCAGGGTCGGGGTTGCGATGCTCCACCCTGGTGCTGTTACCCCTTCCGGCGGGGACCCTGATCAACGCGCTCCTGTTCCTGTTGGCCCAGGTCAGGCAGAACGGGGCCTCGTAACCTGGTATGAGCCTGCGATAGGAGTTTATGTGCGAGGTCAGGATGGCGCAGGTCTCCTTGGCGTGGGCCAGGAGGCCTCCGATGAAGTGCAGCGCCGTTTCGCTCAGTCCGTACTTCCCGTCCGGATCGTCGAAAACGTTCGCGCCGTTCTCATCGACCAAGGACTGGTGCACGTGCATCGCCGAGCCGTAGGCGTCCTCCAGCGGTTTGGGCATGAAGGTCGCGTGCATGTCGTGCTGCTTGGCGATGGTCCTGATCCCCAGCTTCATGGTGGTCATGCGGTCCGCCACGGTCAGGGCGTCCGAATAGCGCAGGGCGATCTCCTGCTGCCCCGGGGCCACCTCGTGATGCGACGCCTCCACGTCGAACCCCATGGCATCGAAAGTACCCATGATGTCCTTGCGCACGTCCTCCCCTCGGTCCTTTGGTATCAGGTCAAAATATCCTCCCTGGTCGGAAGGCCTGCGCTGCGGTCTGTCATCACCGTCCGTGTCAAAGAGGAAGAACTCTATCTCCGGTCCTATCTGGTAGGAGAATCCCATGTCCTTGGCCCTTTCCAGCTGCCTTTCCAGTATGTACCGCGGATCCCCGGTGAACCGGTCCTCGCCGGTGTCCCTGGTGCTCGCGTCGTATATGGTGCATAGCAACCTCCCGGTCCTACGCTCACCGTTCAGGGTCCAGGGGTAGGTGAGATACGATCCGGCTATGGGCTTGGCCCTCATGTCCGATTCGTTCACGGTGGAATAGCCGAGTATGGACGAGCCGTCTATGTAGACGCCGTCCCTCAAAACCATCTCCAGGCGCCTGGCGGGTATGGTGACGCTCTTCACGCTGCCCAGCAGGTCGGAGAACTGCAGCTCTATGAACTTGACGCGGTCCAGGGCCACTCTCTTCAAAAGCTCCTTGACGTGGTCCTCGCTGTGTTTGGATATCACGTTCTTTAAACATCGGTTCCTCGGTGAAATATCTTTTCGGAAACACATTTATACGATGTATTTTGATTATAATATTGTCATTAATTCTATAAAATTTCGTCAGGCAGTTCACATCTGGACGCGCGCTATAATAGACACGCGCGATCGAAAAATGAACCGTTCATTTCAAGTGAATGCCTAGGGAAGTGCGGTAGGTCCTCATGGCATTTTATCAAGGTCCCATGCCGCAAAACGATACAACGCTTCACACCGAATTCCTTTGGCCGACAAGCAGCGCCTATCGAAGGACGAAGGGACGACCTCAACGGAAACAGGTGAACGTCTGCTTCCGAACGTCCGAACACACCTTGACGCCCAAGCGCCGCGCGTCGATCACCTTGATCACCGAGTCGAACGGTGCGGCATCCGGTAACAGCGAGGCGAGCCGGTTGTCCGAACCGCTAAAGAAGTCCCTGTCCAGAACGTACCCGTCCCTCTCCGGGTACACCGCGCAATAGATCATGTCCGACTCCACCAGGTCGTTGAAGAAGTGCGTGCCCAACGATGCCTCTGGCACCAGCCCTTCATGCATGGAGATTATCTCACAGAGTATGGACACGGTGTTGATCTCCGAGAAGGAGACGGGCACGCCCATCTCAGGCGAGGTCGTCGCCCACCTGCCGGGACCGGCCAGGAGTATGGTGGGCCGTTCCCCAGGTCCGTTCAGGTGCGTCAGCTTCCCTATCAACCTGGCCACGGCGTACCGGTCGCTCATCCTCATGCTCCCGTACACCTCTGGCACGACATAGATGACGAGATCGACGGTCACCGCCCTGCTGCTACCTATCACGTGCCCGATGGAACTCAGCAGCACACGGTCCGGTGCTGCATCGCACGACTCCTTCAGTCCCAAGGCCCCGCCCTTGGCCTGGAACGGGCGGCATTGCAGCAGGTTCATCCTGTAATCGTCAAGGTCGTTGAAGTTGGCGGTGAACTCCGTGTCCACCGGATGCTCGTACGCCTCCTCAAGGGTGCTCAGCATTTCCCTCATGCGGTCCACGAAGCTTCCCTTGGAAAGCAGCTCCTCGAAGGTCAGCACAAGTGAGAACACATCGTCCCTTCCGCTCTCGTGCATCCTCCTCTCCAGATCGAGGTCCCGGGAGGTGAAGATGTCCAGCGGGATGCCAGGCGCCTTCCTTACCACCTCCTCGAACGGCAGGGAGGTCAACCTGTTCTCCTTGAGATCTATCACGTCACCCCATCTCTGGGAATACCTTCCCACGTCCTCCGAGCAGCTCTCCGGCCTGCGGAGGGGCGCGTTAATGGCCACGATCCTGGAATAATCGTCGTCCACCCGGTCCACCGCCCTTGTCCCCAGCCCGAACACCAGGCGCATCATTCCCGCATCGGGGTCTATCTCCTTGCTCCAGGCGTACGGGTTGTAAGATATCCCCACGCCGGCCACCTGGGGGAAGAACATGTCGCCGTAGACGGAACCGGAAACGCGCTGCACCAGCACGGCCATCTGCTCGTCCCTGTCAAGCAGGCCCCAGTGCGCGCGGTAGGCCAGGGCCTCCCGGTCCAGGGTGCTCGTGTACACCAGTCTCACAGCGTCCAAGAACCTTTCCAGCCTTTCCTGCGGCGTGCCCTGATTGGCCAGGAACACGCTCTCGTACTTTCCCGAGAACGCATTCCCGTAAGCATCCTCCAGAAGGCTCGACGAACGGACTATTATGGGAGATTGACCGAAGTATTCCAACATCTTCCTGAACTGGTCCTCTATGTCCGCCGGGAACTTTCCGGTCAGCATGCGTTCCCTGTCCTGGTCATCCATGATGAACCCGGAGGCGGGATCGTTAAGCTTCCGGCGTATCCACCAGCAGCCGTTCTGGCTTAGGTACGTGTAGTAAACGTCGGAACCTATGTAGAACGAATCATGGGGTTCCAGCCATTCCGACCATTTCGGATCGTGCTTTTTCAATATGGCCCGGGACAGCAGCATGCCCACTGACTTTCCGCCTATCAGGCCGGTCCCTATCATGCGCTTGCCGATCTCCACCAGGTCCGGGAACTCCATGTAGCGCTCTATGAGCTTCATCAGCCGGGGGTCCCTGGTGACGGCCATGCGCACCAGGCGCAGGAACAGGATGTCGCACATCCGATCGGTCAGCCGTTCCACGGCATGGGTCTCCACGAACTCCTGGGCCTTGAGGAAGCTCCTGGTCCACACGTCCTGCAGATGCGCGGAATAGTCTATCCAGGGTTGCGGCACGCCGGTGAGGACCTCCGCCGTGGTGGAGCTGTTGAGCACAGGAACGAACTCTTCCCCCTCCCATCGATGCAGCATGTACATGGTCGGAGAACGCCGCCCATCCACCTTCAGCGGGTGAACGTAGGTCCATCCTCCCTTGGAATAAATGTCCATGACGACCTGCGAGGTCCTGTGAATGGCATCCACGGCGAACGGGGTGTGATGATTGCGTATCAAGGCGAAATAGGCCACCGTGTCGTACGTGTAAAGGTAAGGGCAGGCGAGCATGAAGAAATTGCCCAGCATACGGTCGCTGTACCAGTCCACTGAAAGGTCGGAAAGGCAGTCGAACACGTAGAAGGCACCTTTCCCCCTCGCATCGATTATGTCCAGGATCTCCGAGATGAAGAACTCGAACCCAAGGTTCGGCTCCAGGAGATGGACCTCCGCCTGGCATTCGTCAGGAACGACCTTCCGATGATCGGCGAAGCGGAAGTAGATCAACGGCCGGCCCTGCCGCTCCGCTTCCCGGCAGAAAGGCCCTACGAACTTCACGTAATCGTCAATGGAATCGACCTGCAGGACCACGTTGTCCCCCAGAAGCACGCTTTCCAATATACTGTCCAGGCCTGGAAGGCCGGTATTGGATGTCCCCTTTTCCACCATATGCTCTCGGATCTCCTCGAGACGTTCGGCGCGCGGCTTCGACGCCTTGCATCATTAACGATTTCTTTAATATTTCAAGTGGAGAGATGATGATGAGGAAAGCAACGAACGTCCCGGCCGCCCCGCTGGACCTGGGCGCCGAGGAAGCGCTACCGTCCTCAGCCTTGTGGGGCCATCGGTCCGTTCAGACCTTCTTCTTCTTGCGCACCACCAGGAACCAGATGACCGCCGCGGCCACCACCAGTAAGCCCATGGTCAATGCAAGGAGCATGATGTCGAACGTGCCGTCACCGCCCTCCCTCTCCACGATGACATCCGCTCCCTCCAGGTCCATCCAATCGCTCGGGTACATGGTCAGCGTCTCGTCCGGCCCGATCTCGATGCCGAACGCCTCGCAGGTGGGGATGTCCATCAGCGTTCCGTTCAGCCGGTCCCAGGCCTCCTCGCTGAGCGTGTTGCCCTGAAAGCGCACATCGAAGGTGAAGCTGCGATCGCCGTCGTTCCTGAACACCAGCTTCCCGTAGTCCTCGGTGGTGTTGATCACCGCCCTGCTATCGTCGAAGATGGTGGCGTTGAGTATCTTGAACACCCTTTCCCTGCTACCGAACCTCTTGACCATGGTGGCCGAGTATTCCTTCTCATCGTCAGACGTCCGGAAGGTCATGGTGCCCATGAACGGGTTGCCATCCTCCTGGAACAGCTTCAGGGTGTCCTCCGTTCCGTTCATAGCTTCAGCGTTCTCTATGGCGTAGGCGGCCCGGGCGCCGCTGAACACGGTGCAGTTGTATACCCCTTCTTCGAAACCGGATATGTGTGTGGTGTAGTTGCCGTCAGGAAGGTAATAGGCGTGCGTACCTGTGCCTAGTCCGGAGTGCAGTGTGAACGGTGACGCACCCTCTATATCCATGCGGTACGTTCCGTCGTCCAAGAGTTCCATCACGTTTCCGTCCTCGTCCTCCACCGAGCCGGAGGCGCAGCCGAACACCAGGTTGATCACCCCGTCCAAGGTGGTCGGGAGCGATCGGTCGCCGAGCACGACGTCGGAATCAATGAAGGTCAGACCCATGCTGGTGCCCCACCATCCCTCTCCCGGGCTGAAGTAGTAGGACCATTCCCAGTAGTAACCGCTCTTGTCTATCTCGATGTAGGGGGGATGGTTCATGTTTGCCTCGCCGTTCAGAAGCGCGTCCTCGGCCGAGGCTTCGGTGGTCCATTCGGGCTTGTTTATGTCCCAGATATAGATGCGCGTGGTGTCGTCATCGATGTCCACCGTGGCGTAAGGCACCACGATGTGCCCCTTGGTCCCCTCCACTATGGAGATGATCCCCAGTTCGCCACTGTCGATGGAGTCCTCGACGGCCTTCAAGACCGCTCCCATGCCCGAAAAGCCGTAGACGGACGGAACAAGGTTGTAGAGATGCTCGGCGATCCAATAATGCAAGCACTCCGCGGACACCTGCGACCCGTGCATGTAATCGACCCGGGTACGCAACGCTCCCGTAAGCTCCAGGTCGTCTATGGTGTACACCCCCTGCTGAATATCGTTCGGCTGGTACTCGTCCAGATACAGTTCCAGGTTCACCGCGCTGAGCCCGAAGCACTCCCCGTTCTGCGCCAAGTGGCAATAGGCCACGCCATACCACAGCGCCGCAAGCGGATCAGGGCATATGGGCTGCGATATCTCATAGCCAAGGCAGTCCCAGCCGTCCCAGGGCGTCCAATACGGTATGCCAATGCATATCCATAAGCTAAGGAACACGTCATCGCCGAACGTGCGTTGATAATCGCCGGACTCCCAGAACAGCCATGGATACGACAGGTATTCCTTATCGTCATTGCCAAAGGTGAAGCCATGGTCCAGGCAGTACCAGGGGTATGGATACACTTCCAGCTCCCCCTCGGATGTCGCGCTGCCCACGGCCGTGGTCACCGTTATCGAGGAAGGTCTCGGCGGTATCCCGGCCACCAATGTGAAGTTATACGAGGTGTCTGGATCCGGATCGGACGGGCTGGGGGAATAGGGGACCGTGCCAGTAAGCACCCCTCCGATGTAGATGCCGGCGCCCTTCAGGTTGGTACCGGTGATGCAGATGTCCGTCCCCTCGTACCCGCCAGCGGGAGTGAAACCGGTTATGGTCGGTCCGGAAGGCGCGATCAGGACGCTGGTGCATTTGATATTGTCCACATAATGAGTGATGTTGATCTCGTCACCATCGCTGACCGTCAGACGGAATATCAGGCTGACGCTGTAATCGTGGATGCTGGCTCGGAACGTGGTGATGGCCGCGTAAGGATCGGATAGCTCGACATCAAATCCCAGTCCGTCCACCTGCTCCCAATGGTAGAATAGCGGGTCCCCGTCCGGATCGGAACTGCCCGAACCGTCCAGGGTGACCAGGGCGCCTTCCAATGCGCTCAGGCCATCCGCGGCCCTGGCTATAGGGGGTCTGTTCCATATGATGTCGGTGAAGATGTAGAACGGGTTGACGCTGCTGGAGACATAGACGTCGGCGTTGTCCATGACCATCCTCACCTGTATCTTGGCGGTCATTGTATCCAGCGCCGGAACGGTCCAGGTCCGGGAGGTGGCGGTCGCGCCGGCGCTCATCAGCAACTGCGAATAGGTGCTCCCGTTGTTGGTCGACAGATAGATCTCGAACCTGTCGATGTTCGTGGAAGGACCTGTTTTGGACCAGTTGATGTAGGCGGTCTCCCCGTGCCTGAACATCTTCGCCCCCGGGACGTATGGATTGGGATCGATTAGGCTGACCGATGGGGCGTTGGCATCGTCCATTATGCGCAGGTCCCCGTCGCTAATATCCCATGCCAATGGCTGCCATTCCCCGATCTGAGCGGTCACCTTCACGCGCACATGGTCGTAGTTGACGCCATCCGGCACCACCCAATCATGTGTCCCGTCGTCCTCAGAAGAACCCTGGATGCTGGTCCAGGACGAGCCGCCATTGGTCGTATAATCTATGCCGATACCGACGAGCATGCCCACAGCGTCGACCGACGTGGCCCAGGTGATCGTGCAGATGGTGCCGCCCACCAAGGCTTGGCCTCCGTTAGGGGTTTTCAGCTGGATCCACGGTGAACGGACCTCGAACTCGTTGCTGACCGCCTCGGTGACCAACACCCCTCCCGGAATGGTCGTGTAGGCACTCATCCTCAACTGTCCGTAAGCGCTCTCGTAGTAGATGGGCAATCTGAACCAAATGCCGCCCTGGAACGGATCGATGTCATCGCAGCCGCCTCCCAGGTCCGTCCACGTACCCCAGGTGATACCCGTGCGGAACCTGGCCTGCATCTTCAGGCCTCCCACCGCCTGTTCACCGTCCCACAACATCCATCGTGCCAGGTAGTACGGCCCATAGCTCATGACCTCTGGAACCTCGAGGAATTCCACCAAGGCCCGGGTGAATATGCTGAAGTTGGCACTGCTGTGGTCCGACCTGTACACGTTGTAGGGATCATCCTCTTGGCTTCTCCATTCCACCTGGACCTTGGCCGTTGTCGTATTGACGTTATTAGGCACGTTCCAAGCAATGACCTGATAGCCTCCAGCATTGCTTTGGACAGCGATCTCGTTGGGGAAGCTCAACCCGCCATCGGTGGAGTAGGTCAGGACCAGAACCCCTCCGCTCACCGAAGTGGACAGCCGTATGTCAAATGTCGTCCCTCCCGGGATGTTCTCCCCTCCGTTGGGGTCCTCCAGCGACAAGGTGTAGGATATGGCCTCCACTTCTCCCGAGGTGCCCAGAAGGCTGATGAACAGCACGCTTACCAGAATGAAGGAGGCGAATAACGAATTGATTTTTTTAACAACTCTTCTATAATTATAAGCACCGGCACGATTGTTCAGATGTACCGAACATTTCAAACCATCACTCCCCCGCGAGCGAGCCGGGGACCCCCCGGAAAAAGGACGCCCGAAATAACTTGCGTTTAAGCCATTAAATATTTTGGCATCACCGACGACGGATCGGTTCGGGGCGTGACGGTCCGGCAACGCGCGTTGCAATACTGGACGAGGCCGACACCGAGTTCGCCTGGCCCGCTCAAAGGTATCATGGCAAAGGTTAATTCGCATCCTGTCATACCGCTTCCCGATACCTATGACCGACAAAGCGAAGGAAGCTTATTCCGCCCTTATGGCCCGCTCCAAGGAGATGTTCGTGATCGGTTCCGCAGGCGGTATATTGCACTGGGACATGGAGACCAAGATGCCCCCAGCCGCCCAGGCCATGCGCGGCGAGCAGTTATCGGCTTTGGAGCTCATCGTCCACAAGAAGCTGACCGACCCGGAGAACGATGCGCTCCTGATGATATGTGAAGGCGACATCGACCCCTTTGACCAGATAGAGAGAAGGAACCTGCATCTTCTGCGCAAGAGCTACGATGAGAGCTCCAAGATCCCCGACAAGCTGGTCACGGAAACGGCACTGCACCAGTCTAAGTGCAACATGGTGTGGAAGAAGGCCAAGGCGGCCAAGGACTTCGGCATGTTCCGAGACGACCTGGGCAAGATGATCGAGCTGCGAAAGCAGGCCGCGGACATACTGATGGATGTCAAGGGGACCCGGACACCGTACGACGCCCTGCTGGACCAGTTCGAGCCCAATATGACCGCGGAGCGCATAGACGAGGTGTTCAAGGAGATGCGGGAAGGTCTGATCAAGCTCATGGACAAGGTACTATCCTCCGACACGAAGCCGGACCTGAGCGTGCTGGAGCGCAAGGTGCCCGTGGACGTGCAGAGGAGAGTATCCAGCGACGCCATGGCCTTCATCGGCTACGATACCACATCGCCGGAGGCCGGAGGGCGCCTGGACGAGACGGAGCATCCGTTCACGACGGGCAGCTTCGACGACGTTCGCATAACCACCCACTACTACGAGGACCGCTTCTTCTCCTCCCTGTTCAGCGTGATGCACGAGGGTGGCCACGCACTGTACGATCAGGGAATACCGAGGGAGTGGATGTACCAGCCTGTCGGTACGCCATGCTCCTACGGTATTCATGAATCGCAATCCCGTTTCGTCGAGAACATCGTTGGACGCAGCCCGGAGTTCCTGAACTACGCGCTGCCGCGCTTCCGCAAGTTCTCCCCCCGGTCTTTCAAGGGACTCAAGAACAAGGACATCATCGCCGCGGCGAACGCTGTCAACCCCTCAAAGATAAGGGTGGAGGCGGACGAGGTGACCTACGCGCTTCACGTCATCGTGCGCTTCGAGATCGAGAAGGACATCTTCGCCGGCAAGGTCAGCGTGGACGAGCTCCCGCAGCTCTGGAACCAGAAGTACTCCGATTACCTCGGCGTCAAGATCGAGAACGACGCGGAGGGCGTTCTGCAGGACACTCACTGGTCCGGAGGCGCTTTCGGGTACTTCCCCTCTTACGCCCTGGGAAACATCTATTCGGGCATGTTCCTGGACAAGATGCAGAAGGACGTCCCGCAGTGGCGCAAGGGCGTGCGCGGCGGGGATTTCGCTCCGGTGCTGCAGTGGCTGAGAACCAACGTCCACTCCAAGGGCGACCTGTACGATCCCGCGGACCTGATCAAGGCGGTCACCGGCAAGGAGATCACCGTGGCCCCCTTCCTGAAATACCTGGAAAGGAAGATGTCCAAGATATACGGGTTCTGAGAACGAGGGGTTACCCCCTCCCTTTCATCCGTTTTGAAAAAGTATGTCCGGAAGGGGTTTCACTTGAACCGTATGGTCTCCAGGTTCATCGGCGCCCTGGTCGTGATGTTGAACTTGCGGTACAGGGCGGAGGCCAGCTCTAGGCATTTCTTCTCCTCTCCGTGGCCGATGACGATGCGCTCCGGCTTTGGGTCCAGGGAGGCGATGTAGTTGATCAGCTGCCGTCGGTCCGAGTGCCCGGAGAACCCGTCCACGACCTCCACGTTCATGCGGAAATCGACGGTTATGGACTTGCCCTTGTCGGAGAGCGTCAGCTCCTTCACCCCCCTCTGTATCTTACGGCCTATCGTGCCATCGGCCTGATAGCCAACGAACACCAGGGAAGCGGTCGGATCGCTGGCCCATGCCTTCACGTACTCCATGACCGGCCCGCCGTTCATCATTCCGCTCGTAGCCAGCACGATGCACGGCTCCACGTCGTGCAATATCCTCTGGCGCATCTCCTGGGAATCGACCCTCTTGAAGATGTCGCTGAGGAACGGGTTCTGTCCCATCTGGAATATCTGGGTGCGCAGCTGGCTGTTCAGGTACTCGGGGTACGCCGTGTGAATGGCCGTGGCCTCCCAGATGCTTCCATCCAGGTACACGGGCACCTTGTCCACCTTGCCCGTGCGGACAAGTTCCTCGATCACCAGCATGACCTCCTGGGAACGGCCGACGGCGAACACCGGGGCGATGATCTTCCCCTTGCGCTCCATGATCCCCCTTTCGATTATTCCCCGCAGCTGCGTCGCCGCGTCCACCCTGCTGGGCTGTATGTCGTTCGAGCCACCATATGTGGACTCGATCACCAGCGTCTCCAGGCGGGGGAACTTGTTGGTGGCGGCGTTGAAAAGCCAGCTCCTCTCGTACTTCATATCGCCGGTGAACGCCACGTTGTACATGCCGTCTCCCACATGGAAGTGGCACACCGCCGAGCCCAGGATGTGCCCGGCGTTCTGCATCGTGAGGCGCATGTCCGATGTAATGTCCGTGGTCTCCCCGTACTTCAGGGTGATGGTGTGCTTCACCACCTCGCGAACGTGCTTGGCCTCGTACTCTGCCTTGTTCGCCTCTCCGTACGACACCTTGATGGCGTCCAGCAGGCTCAATGACATGAGGTCCCTGGTCGGCGGCGTGCAATATACCGGCCCGTCGTAACCATACTTGAAGAGCACCGGCAGCAGCCCGCAATGGTCCAGGTGAGCGTGGGTGATGACCACGGCGTCCAATTGGTCGAATGGCAGGAACTCCGGGGCGTTGAAATACGGCTTGGGCTGAGGATCGGACTTGGACGGCCACATTCCGCAATCGATCAGGATCTTGCTGTCCCTGGTGTGCAGAAGGGTAGCCGAACGGCCAACTTCCAGGTATCCTCCGAGGCAGGTCATTCGTATCCAGTTGTCCCCATCGCTCTTGGACTGGGCCAGGCGTTTTCCGACCTTGCGGAGGAACTCCTTGCGCTCGGCCTGGACCTCTCGCAGGTAGGCCCTGGTCTCGTAAACGGTCTTGGACTGTATAGGCGGAGCCCGAATGACCTTCGGCGCCCATCCTATCTCCTTTTTGATCTCGTTGAGCACTGAGCCCTGCTTGCCTATGGCAAGTCCGGGCGCCAATGCCTCGATGGTCACCTCGCCGGTGTCGTCCTCGAAGGATATGTTCTGGATCTGCGCCTCCTCCGGGATTATCTCCCGAAGCCGCTTCTCCACGTCCTTCGAGTCCGCCAGGGTGGAGGGGTCGGGGCGAATGTCCACCCGGCGCCGCAGCCCCTGGGCGAGCTGTCGTATCATATCGTTCCCGGAGGCGAAGGCCTCCATGTCCTTGGTGTAGATGACCACCAGTGGTCCTTCAAAATCTATGGAAGAGATGTCTATTTTAGACGGCACTATCTTCCGGACCTGTTCTCGGGCATCCTCGAGAATCTTTTCTGCGCTCATGACGTTCACTTTATGGAAATTATAACAGGGAAGACGTTTGGAAAGAGGTTTTAGTTAGGCCTGGGGACGTTTATCCCCATGTGCGAGGCGCGTTTCAGGATCTCCTCCTGGGACACCTCGACATAGCCGTCCTTGGTGATCGTGACTATGTCCATCCCATCACCGCTTGCGGAATCCCTCTTCATTGCCGCGTTGAGGGCGCGTATGGCCAGGTTGATGGAGTCGTCAAGGGTGATGTCCTTCTTGTAGTGGTCCTCCAGCACGCCGTAGGCGTAGGGGGAGCCGGAACCGACGCTGATGTAGTGGTCGGGTATGGAACCTCCGGCGGCATCCAGGGAGTACACGTGGCCGCCCTCCTTGTCATACCCGCCGACGATCAGCCCTACATAGTAGTAACCGTAAGCGCCGCCGCCTCTCCTCAGTATGTTGGAGGTGAGGGTTGCCGCGGACTTGATGGTCATGGGGGCTATCCTCTTCAGCTTGTAGAGCTCCACCTCTGCCCTGAGATATCGGGCCATGACCTGAGCATCGCCGACCAGGCCAGCGGTGGTCAGTCCGATGTTGTCATCGATCCTGAAGACCTTCTGGGTCTCCTTGTGGGCGATGAAGTTGCCCATGGTGGCCCTGTGCTCGGACGCCAGGACCACTCCGTCAGCGTTAACTATACCTATAGTGGTAGTACCAGTCTTCATTTTGTCCATATGAATCAAGTCCTCCAGAACCGTGTAAAAACGAATGATATGGAATGACTGGGGGCTCAATCGACACGGTTCTATATAAGTGTTTTCCCAGCCTTCAACGGCTTCCCCGGTTCTCCTGGCCATCCTCTTTCCGGGGGCCGGGTACCTCCTCCGGCGAGGAGAAGCGCCGCTGCATCAGCATCCCCGCCCCGATCCCCACGGCGGAACCGGCCAAAGCGCCGGTCAGGGCGCGTACCACGTTGCACGACTCGTAATCGGTTATGGCCTGCAATCCACCGTCGGCGATCATCGGTAAAAGGGCCAGCCCTAGCCAGGTCCACGGTAACTGTCTTCCCAGCAGCGCGAAGAACCCCAAGCCGAGCGCCGCTCCGGCCAACAGGCCAAGGTCCCTTGTGCAGAAGGGCATCTGGTTGCCGTTCAGCTCGTACGAGCGATCGGCCATCTGATGACAGTACACGTCCCCAAGCAGGTACGTCGCCCTCTGCAGGGGTGGAAGGCCTTCGAGCTCATCCCAGTTGTCCAATCGCCCGACACCGCCGTCCAACCCGGTCACGGAGCCCTCCGGCAGCGACAAGGGGGAGGCCACGACCGCGATCAGAACCACCAGCAGCACGGCCTCTAAAAGGATCATGAATCTCTTGGGGACCGGGATCATCCGTGGAAGCTACCGCGCCCTGAATATTAAATCCATTCAGTGAGAGCAAGTATTTTTTATATCCTTAAAGGCTCACCATAAATATGGCCGAACTGCCTGACGAACTGAGAAGGCTCGCGGACTTCCATGGACACCTGGGGCCCTACGTCCTTTTAGGATACCGCATGGGACTTGTTGCAAGGAAGTACTTCCCCGGAAAGTTCTACGCCACGGTTTTCACCGGTACCGAGCCTCCCGTCTCCTGTTTGATCGACGGGGTGCAGTTCTCATCCTGCTGCACGCTGGGAAAGGGAAACCTTGCCGTGAAGGAGGGAGGCCGGCCGGTGGTGCGCTTCTACGACGGAATACGCTCCTTGGAGATGTCCCCCCTGGACACCATCCAGAGGAGGGTGGACATGGTCAGCTCGTACGAGGCGGGAGAGAAGCTTTCCTTGGACCTTCACCAGCTTTCGGACCTCGAGCTCATAACGGTCAGAGAAGGTGGGATAGAAGCGTCTGACCGCATAGTGAAGCTATGAGGTAGACGCCCAACGCCATCGCCCCGCGCGTCCCGTAGCTCCTGGTCCCAAGCTTGTCCGACCTCCACCCGTCCAGGCTTCCCAGGAAATGATTGACGATGAACGCCAGTTCGACCACGTACACCGATGCCACGGCCGTGAGGGCCGAGGTTCCGCCTCCGATCAATCCCATTATCCCGCCGGTAAGGCCGATTATGGCAGGAGCGAACAGGATGCTTGTGATGCCCATCATGTCCGTCACCGGTCGCAGGTTCTCCCTAACCTTGGCCTGAGTGCGGGCCATATCGTCCTGGGACTGGGCTAGGTTGATGGCCAGTTTTCCCGCCCCGGCGTGGTCCTCCCCGGCGCAGGCCATCACCGCCAGGTAGTTCTGGTAAATGACCGGATATCCCTCATACAGTTCCAGGTCTCCCTTCACGGCCTCCGCCAGCGATATCCGGTCGGTCCTTGTGGCGTGCACCATCCTCATGCCCCAATCACTGAACGGGCCTTGCTCGGTGATGGCGACCTCCTCGAACGCCCTTTCCAGGTCCTGCCCGCCCAGCATGGCGTTGCCGAGGCGGTACATCGCGTCAACGAACGACCTTTCGATGCCCTGTTCCCTGTTCCCCTTCGGGGCTCCAATCACCAGCACGCCCAACAGCATTCCCAGGCCCGCTAATGTCGCTGGCAAGGGAGAATGTGCAGCGGCGTAGATCAGCAAAGAAACGGGAAGGGGAACGAGGAGAAGGAAGCATCGTTCCCTGGAAATGCTACACCCCTTCTTCAGCGATCGAAGGGGGTTCCTTTCCATCATCGACCTTATGTACCCAAGGGTGAAAACGGGAACCAATACCAGAAGGACCATGGTCAGCGAACCCAGGTCCAGGCTGCCGCCTGCCAGGCCGTCCTGAATTCCCAGCAACGGTATCAGGGAGAACAGCATCACAGGTGCCAGCACCCCGAAGGCGAAAACAAGCATTACCGGAAAGGAAAGGGAGCCGACGTAGCGCTCGCAAACCTCCCTCAGACCTTCGAGAGCTATTGAATTGGCGCGGTCAAGCAATCGGTCCCGGCCTTCCCCCTCGCTCTCCTCCGCGGCCATTACCAGGTGCAGGGCCCGGCGAAGCCCGTCGTTCATCTTGTCCAATCCAGAGGTCCAGGCCGAGAGCCCCTTGCGGAGGTCGGCCGTCTCCCCCGTCAAGGCCTTCCAGGCCACGGAGGAGATCGCGCCTTGAAGCGCTCCGTTGCCTGACCGCGTGCTCATTTCCACGGCCCTCTCCAAGGATGACGTCCGGTTCATGCTCATGCCCATGGATCCTATGACGGACGGGGTGTCCGCCAGGAAAGACCTCTGCTCGGCAGCGAACCTATGCGACGGTCCGGCGAGGACCACGGCGGTCAGCAACATGGGCGCGATCACCAAGGCGACGACAAAGAGGCTGTAGGGAAATGGAGCGGCCATCAGTACGACGGCCGCCGCAGGCAGGAACGAAAGAAGGCTCCAAAGCAGCACGTTATAGGCGTGTATCGACACCTCCTCCGCGGTCTCCCCCCTGCGGGACATCGATTCTCTCATCCCGGGGGTGAGCTTGGGCGATAAGGCTCCTCTCAGGGGATCGGGGATCTTTCTGGATAACGTCGGCAGGCCCGTTGGCAGCGGCGTCAATGCTACCGACCCCTCAGGTGATCCATGAACGTCTGCCCGGCATCCGTTCCTCCCTGCCAGAGGTACTCGTTTGCCTGCAGGGAGCAAGAGGGGGAAAGGTACATTTCGTCCTCATGCCCCATCTCCAGCAGGGTCTCCCGCAGCCCGATCCTCCTGCGCAGGTTCTCCAGTCCCTCCTCGTAGCTCATCCCCCAGCCAGAAGCTATCCGTGCCAGAAGGGGCATTTTCCTCTCGCTGAGGTGATATCCCCCATCGTAGGTCAGCATCGGAAGGAATCGCAGTCCCTCCGGAGTGCGCACCACCTCCGCCACCTCGGTTATGCGACGCACCTGCCCCAGCCCCCCGCCAGGACGGACCAGGCCCATGGTCACTATGACATCGGTGGATGCGAACGATGCCTCGGGTATGCCCAGCTCGTTGACCACCCGGTCATGCACCTCCATCGCCCCGTTCCCATGTATCGTCCCCAGCACGGAGGACCCCGCCTTGCCCGTGCGCATGCTTTCGTATAGCGTCATCGCCTCTCGTCCCCGCACCTCCCCTACCACTATGGCCGATTCTCCGAGGCGCAGGGACACGCGCAACGCCTCCTCGGCCGAGGATGCCCTATCATTACTGGAAGAGGGATCGACCAGCATCGACTGGACCTTGAAACCCAGGGATTGCAGGGCGTTGACCGGGACCTCCCGGGTGTCCTCGATCACCAATATCCTCTGGTCCAGGGGGAACTCGAAAAGCAGGGCCGAGAGAAGGGATGATTTTCCGGAACCGCGGGCCCCGCAGACGAGTATGGAGGCCCGCCCGTCCACAAGGAAGGAGAGCAAGCCGGCGGCCACGGCGTCCAGCGAACCCCGTTCGGCGAGCCGTAGCAGCGTCCAAGGGACGTCGGAACGCCTGCGCAAGGCCAAGGCGAGCCCGTCCGGGCTGAGCGGAGGGCAGAGGGCTGTGGCCCTCACGCCCGTTTCGGTGATATCGGTCTCCAGCACAGGACTGGAACTGGAGAACGGCCGACCGGAGCGGTACTTCAGACGGCTGACCAGGCCCACCATCTCCTTCTCGGAGACGATGATGTTGGTCTCGCACCTGCCGAACAGGTTCCCTCCCCCGGCCCCGTTGAGGGTGAGGTACACCCGCGTATCCTGGCTGGGCGCGTCCACGTAGATATCCTCTACTCGGTTGTCCCTCAGTATTATATCCAGCACGCCAAGGCCGAGGGTGTTGCGCGTCACCGCGTCCAAAAGGTGGTCCTCGATGCCCGGAGGAGGGTCCATGGAACGCACAAGCGATCGCACGTGAGATCGCAGCTCCGTCTTTTCCCCGCCCAGCGCTTTGGGTGGGACCGACCTGACCTTTTTCACAGCCGCCGCGAGAAGCCTGGCATCGTCTCCATCGACGGTGTGCTCCCAGGGCAGCACGTGATACCTCTGACGTATGCCGGAAGGGTCGGCAACTATCTCCACCCTCCCGCCGGGCAGGTCCCGCCTGTCCATCACCTTCCAGCCTGCCGGGGGCTCCCTCTCTACCCAGTATCCGGAAAGTGATGGCTTGACCATCCGGCCCCGCCGGAGGGCTGGTAGGGCCTCGGAAAGATCGATTGGCCGTCCCAAGCTCATCTCTCCTTGCCCCCCGATACGTCCGTTATGCGGAAACGGTCCACGGCCAAGGTCCTTCGGGCCCTTGTCCCGCCCGAACGCAAAGCCTCCACAGCCTCCCGCTGGATCTCCAGGCAATTGGCGCAGCCATCACCCACTCCCGAACAAAAAAGGTCCGAGCACCCGCAGCGAACCCTTTCCATGTAACGTTCGACTCGTTCAGCCATGATCGGCCGGGGGCAGGGGAGGGAGATCAAGGTGCTACGCAACCCTTCCCAGGCCATCTCCGCTGCCAAAAGGGCTCTCAATGATTCCACACCGTTCTCCCTGATCCACACGTCGCAGGGTCCCCGCATGACCATGCCTGTGGCCTCCCGGTGGGCCAGCAGGGCCTTGCGGAAAGCGCCCAGGCACCTTGTGGACGGAACATCGTCGGCATAGGGGCATTCCCGGCAATCGAACTCGATCCTGCTTCCCTGTAGGTGGAAAGCGCATCCCTCCTTGGCGGGGCGCGCAACGCCTACCGCGTCTCCCTTCCTGGGTATCAGTACTACCTTCGCCATGTCCTTCCCTGTCCTTGCACCGTCGAGGGGGTGGTTCGAACTGACGATTAACCGTACGCTACGCGGCCAGGGAATTAATATGCGGGCAGGTGATTCCAGGGACATGGAATTGCTAGCACCGGTCGGCACCGAGGAAGCGCTCGGGGCGGCCATAGCCGGAGGGGCGGACGCCGTCTACCTGGGTGGAAAGAGCTTCGGGGCCCGGCATTTCGCCAGCAATTTCACAGATCGCCAGCTGGCCGGGGCGGTGCGGCTGGTCCACGATCACGGGATGCGCGCCTACGTCACGGTGAACACCCTGATCAAGGAGGGGGAGATGGCCGAAGCTCTCTCCTTCGTAGGGATGCTGGACAGCGTCGAGGCCGACGCGGTCATCATCCAGGACCGCGGCCTCCTCCCTCTTATCAAGGAACGCTTCTCGATACCGGTGCACGCGTCGACCCAGATGGCCATACACAGTCCGGCAGGTGCCAGATGGGCGGAGGGCCAGGGAATGGAGAGGGTGATACTGGCCAGGGAGCTGGGTCTGGGGCAGGTCAAGGAGATCGCGGAAAGCTCCAAGGTCGGCGTGGAGGTGTTCATCCACGGGGCTCTGTGCTATTGCTTTTCCGGGCAATGCCTGTTCTCCAGCTTCCTCGGCGGGCGCTCCGGGAACCGCGGTATGTGCGCCCAGCCATGTCGCAAGCGGTACACCGTGGGCAAAAAAGAAGGGTACTTGCTGAGCACCGCCGACACCTTCGGGGTCGGATCGATACCGGAGCTCATGCGATGCGGCGTTTCATCGCTCAAGATAGAGGGCAGGATGCGGTCCCCACAATACGTCTATTTGACGTCCCTCGTTTACAAGAGGGCGATCGAGAGGGCCAGGAACGGGGACGATATACTTATCACAGACCGTGAGCGGGAGCTGCTGGAGGTGGTTTTCAACCGGGGTTTCTCCGGAGGGTACCTCACGGAAAGCGATGTGATGCAGACCGCGTTCCCTGAATCAAGGGGCAGGCCATTGGGGCCGGCCACCATGGTCCATGGATATCTCAGGATGGACCGCGGCGTTCTGGAGCCCGGTGATGGTATCAGCCTTTATCAGGGCGGCGAGAAGATCGGCGGTTTCGATCTGCGCCCGGTCGACCTGAAAGGAGAATACGTGCTCGCCTCCCCTCCCTTTTCGTCGAACGAAGGCGAATACGCCGTCTACAAGACCAAGGACCGGGAGTTCCCAGCCATCATGGAGACGATATCCCGGATAAGGTTGCAGGAACGGGAGGCGGTCAGGAGACCTATCGAACTTCCATCCAAGCGCACGCGCCGCGGCGAGAGGGAGAGCGAGCTGTCCTTCTACGTCTCCAGTCTTTCCGTTCTCGAAGCGGTGCTCCCATACGCCGACCGGGTGTATTACGATGGGTCTAAGCAAGAGGACGAGGCGCTGGGAATGTGCGACAGGGAGGGCAAGGAGTTCGTTAGGGTGCTTCCCCGCCTTTCGCTGGGGGAGGTGGAGGCCGAACACGACAAGGTAATGGTCCATACAGTGGACCAGTACGAGCTGAACAGGGATAGGGAACTATACGGCTCCTATCACATGAACTTCTTCAACAGTCACACCATTCCCAGGATGCACCAGTGCACGCTATCCCCAGAGCTGGACCGGGAGGAGCTGCTCGAAGTTCTCTCCCGCACCGAAGAGAGGTGCGAGGTCATGGTATTCGGCCGAGTAGAGCTGATGCTAAGCCGCGACCCGACGCTACCCGAGGGAACCCTGATCGATGATCGGGGAACGCGCTACCCGGTACACCGCGACCCTGAAGGTTTCGTGCACATATCTCACAGCACGGACCTCCTGCTGCTGGACAAGGTCCCCGAGCTGAGGTCCATGGGGGTCGATTCCCTGGGGATCGATGTACGGAGGCGCCACCCTGACATGGCGGCCTTCGTTGGGAGGAGCTTCCGGGAATTGGACATTGACGACCTGGGCGAGTTACGCCGTAAATGCGGCCGCAGCGGCCTGGGGCATTACCGGAAGGGCGTGTTCTGAGTTAGTTTACAATTAAGGCTCCCCGCCTTTACCCCGGGTTGCGTTGAAGGCATGTGCGTGCTACGCGGAAGTACATGGACCGTGAGGGCGTGGGGGGCTTCCTGGAGTCGATACTGGCGGTGATGGTGGTGATAACCGCCTCCTCGGTGTTCTTGGTGGTGCTCGCTTCGGGCGCATTGCATGTGAACGCCGCGATGGAGGAGGTGGACGTCGTATCATGGCTCGCGGAGAACGGCCTCTACTCAGAACAAGAGGAGGTGGAGATCGAACGGCTTGGAGAAGGGTTCGGATCGCTTGGCTTGCCCGAGGGGGCGGCCGGGATCTCGCTGACCTACCGCGTATCGGGCGAACTCGCCCCCCTTGTCACGTTGGAGGGGGGCGCGCCCGCCGAAGGGGACGTGCTGGCCTTTCAACGCCCCCTCCTCATCGATGTGGGGGGAAGAAAGGTGGCCGGAGTGCTCGAGGTGAGGGCATGGCGATGAGGAAGGACCGCCGGGGAATGGCCGTCATGGTCGATGCCATGATATTCCTGGTGGCGCTGACTATATTGAGCGCCGCCATAGTATCAGTGCCTCAGTTAGGCCCCTCCGACGATCGGGGGGAAATTCTCAGATCCTATCACGCGGTGATGTTGGCCGGGGAGATCCCCGGGAACGGCAGCGGTTCAATGGCCGCCGCCTCGCTCGCAGATTATCTCATGGCCGTGGCGCTTGGCGCTCGCGCACCCAACGAAGGGCAGATAGACCTCATCCGTGGAATGGTCAACGGGACCATCGTGGAACTTGAGCGCAGCGCGGGAACCGCGTGGCTGGTCATTGAGGTCGGTCAGAGCACGCTTCTGTTCGGAACGCTGCCGCTGGAAAACGGCCGCGACGTTTATGCCGACCGCCGGGAGCTTGGCGACGGCACGGTCTCCTCCACCCTTTTCCTGGTCCGCTAGCGGACCTTGCCCACCCTCTGCTCGGCGATCCTGCTGGATCGCGCCGTCTCCACGCCAGCGAACATCATGGCCAGTAATAGGCTGCCGAACATCAGGTACAGTCGAAAAGTTCCCAAACCCAGGTCCTGCTCGAACACCTCCGCGACGACCAGGACAGCGCCGATGGCGCTGAGCGCGTACATCAGCGCACCGTACACGGACATCGGAACACTGACTATCCTGCATTCGCCCCCGCACAGCTTGCACTCCTTTCGCCGGTACCAGGCGGTAGGTTGCAGGTCCTTGCACTCGGGGCAATAGCAGAACTTCATGGAAGCCCCATCCCGTTGAGGGGGAATAATCGTTTTGCCTCAGGCTATTCCTTCCTGCTCCCCATGGCACCAGACCGAGTCCGGCAAGCTCCCATACAGGTCATCCGGTTCGTTCCTTTCCGGCTTGTCCTTCAGAAGGCGCTCTATGTTCTCCCAATTGAACGACCAGTAGAATATTCGCCAGTTACGACCATTGGCCAGCTGGGTCTCCTCCCAGCGGGTGCTCAGAATCTTCATGTCCTGCAGGAAGTAGAAGAGGCGGCGGTCGTCGTGGTCCAGTGCATTGTCGATTATCTCATCCAAGTATCCGAAGTAGTTGAGCACGCGCAATGCCACATCGTTCGCCTCAGGGCGACTGAACCCCACGGTCTTCTCCAGGACACGAACCACGGATGCGTGTCCCAAAGATCTTTTCATCATCATTTCTTTCAATGATTATACCTGTTCATGGGGGTTTATAGGCATTGGTATGTTACGCCGGAGAGAAAAAGGTGAACAGGGCCTCCTGCTCCTTATTAATAATGGGGAGCATTAACCGAAAAGGCCGGTCCGTGAAAGTAACATGATCATCGACACGCTCAACCAGATAATCATCGATCTGATAAACGCCACTGGATACTTGGGTATATTTTTGGCCATGCTCGTGGAAGGCATATTCACGCCCATACCCAGCGAGCTCATCATGCCATTCGCCGGATACGTGGCCTACACGGGGGAGCTGAACTTTTTCCTGGTCATACTGGTGGGAAGCCTGGGGGCGGTGATCGGTTCCTCGATCGCTTACACCCTGGCGCTCTGGCTTGGTCGTCCGCTGGTTGACAGGTTCGGCGTTTTCTTCGGTCTGGATGAGGGTAAGATGGTCTCCGCCGAGCGCTGGTTCAAGCGATGGGGCGTCTGGGGCATATTCATAGGCCACTCGCTTCCCGGGATCCGTTCGGTCATATCCTTCCCGGCCGGCCTGTCCAAGATGGACCTCAAGAGGTTCTTCATTTTCACCTTCACCGGGGCGATGGTATGGAACACAGTGCTGGTCACGGCCGGGTACCTGCTCGGGGAGGAGTGGATGCAGTTCTGGGAGAGGACCGACGGGATGGAATGGGTCGCCCTTGGGGCGTTGGGCGCTGTCATTGTCCTGTACTTCGTGTACCAGAGGTGGAAAAGGACTAGTCGATCTCCAGACAGCGAATGATGTCCTTCCGGGAGACCATACCTTTCAGCACTCCCCTCTCCATGACCGGCATGCTGCGCAGCTTGAACTCCACCATGTAATCGGCGGCGCTCGAGACGTCATCGTTCGGACCAACGAATATGGTGGCGGTGTGCATTATGTCCGATATGTCCTTGCTGTACAACTTGAGCGCCCTGCCCAAGCTGACGTTCAGGCCGGGGCTGAACGCCTTCAGGAGATCCAGTTTCGACACTATGCCGACCATCTTGCCCTTGTCAACCACGGGAAAACTGTTGAAATCGTACTGCTCGAACATGTCCTTCAATGTTCTCAGGTCGGTTTCCGGACTTACTGTGACCACCTCTTTGGTCATTATCTCCTTCACCTTCTTGTATGCTATGTGGCGCTCCATCTCGATCAAGGTCCAAATGGCCTTGTGAACATATCCATTTATCGCCAGTTTTGTCAGGATGGCCTCCGACAGGGGCATGCTCCCGGGTGGCGGTCCTGCCGCCGCGCAGGTGATTGCCGGCGGGGCCAACAGTTTAAACGGAGCTTGCCGTTGTTCGGTCATGGATGCCCAGGAAGGAGGGTGGGCCGATGTCTCAGCGAGCGTCAGGAGCCGCTGCCGAGGATGCCCCCGCGACCCCCAAAAGGTCCCAGTGATGTTCGAACCGAAGGAACCTGGGAAGGTTGATATGGTCATCGTTTCCCAGGAGCCTGGTCACTGGCTCCGGCCGCAGGGCGAAGGCGCGCCAGCGAAGCTCATATCGCTTGCCCTGGGCCAGGGGACCGCCGAGGAGGTCAGAAAGGCCAATCCCCTGAGCAAGGTCCTCCAGATATTGGGACCGTTCGACCCGTCCGCCTCCCGGGTGTACTGGACCCATGCTCTCAAATGCGTACCCGTGAACGGTGACAGGGACGTGAACAAGGAGTGGCGCAAAGCGGCCACGAAATGCCGGGAACATTTCATAAACGAGCTGAAGATGCTGGGCAAGGACGAGCTGAACCTTCTGGCGTTCGGCAAGTACGCCTTGGAACTTTGCCTCAACGTGCTTGACGGCCAGGATATGGACCAGGAGCTCAGCATAGGCGATTTCATACAGTCAGAGAAACTTCCCCTGGTCTACAAGTACCGCTTCAAGGATGGTTCGGTTAAGAACGTGAGGCTGTACGTCTTCACGAATCCCTCGGCGGAGGTGGTCAAGGTCATGAAGAGCGGGGGCAAGATGACATCTGACGAGGTCCAGGCATTGGAGGTAAAAAGGATCAAGTGCTTGCTGTGAGGACCAAGCAACGTAATCTCCGATGCCCGAACCTGCCATCGAAATGACGACTATGGGTAGCAGCCCCTCACATCATCAGGGACCCGCAGAACTGGCATGTCACCGCGCCTACGGGGTTCATGCCACCGCACGCCGGGCACTTCTTCTGGTCGCCTGTATCCGTTATGCCCATGTTTGTTCCTTGATCTTGCAGGGGCTTAATTGTTTTGGCGGCCTTGAAAGACAGCGCGATAACTTACTTTTCGGACCGCGATCAAGCCAAAGATGTTCGTACCGGGCATCCCGATCAGTTGTCCCGGCCCATCAAGGTCCATAGATCGGCCTTTGAGCCCGGGGCTTGGAACCATCGGTATGATAGGGGTTCCTATCATCTCACGGTACTCTGTTCTAGCGCGAAAGTTATATGATGATTTCAGGCTCTGACCTTATCTGTCCTTAAATGGGTATATGTCCAAGATGCGGCAAGAAGCAGCTGGTCTCCAGCGGCCTGTGCTCTCAGTGCAAGGAAGCGGTGGCTTCAGAGAAGCAGAGAAGCAACATCGACAGCATCAAGAAGGGATTTCCCGGGTATTTTGACAAGGTAATGTGGGACACGGTGAGCGCCAGGTTCGGAATCTCAAAGCCGACGGATAAGGACTGGTCAATGATCAACGACCTCATCCGTGCCGACCGGGACGGCTTTCTCTACCTGATTGACGGCATCACCGCCGAGAAGTTCGCCTGCGGATCGCAGTACAATCTAAAAACGAAGAAACTTGAGCACCTGTACGCGAACTGGGAGAACATCCTGAGAGACACGGGATATCCTCCCATGTTCAACTATGTCGATGGAAGGGCCAGGGACATGAACGCCTGCGTTCGCCAGGCCCTGCGCAAGGTGCAAATATACTGCGACGCGGAGATCGCCATTCGCGCGGGAAGGTACGAGGACGCCGCCCGGTCATACGAGAAGCTCACCATGTACGAGGAGGCGGGAAGGATACGCAAGATGGCGCTCAGCGAGAGGAACACCTCGAGGAACGTCTCGGTGAACATGAACCAGCTCATAGACCAGGTGCGGCAGGGAGGGCTAGCCTTGGCATACAAATGCCCAAACTGCGGGGGGTCCATCAACATCAACAAGGATTTTGACCCGGGCATGCGCGTATGCGCCTACTGCGGCACGCCTCTGGACACCACCGTCATCGCCACGATGATCAAGAACATTTGACATCCTCCACCGTGGTCCGGTCATAAATGGGCAGGACCGGACGATCATCGTCCATCACCTTTTTTCGAGCGGGATCGGGCAGCGCTCTCCCGTTCGGGCCGATGCCGGGTCCATAGCAATCAATATCCCCGTGATAACCCATACGTTGCATGGGCAAGAACGGCACTAACAGGTGCTGCTGGTCTTTGATGTTCACGGCCGTCATCATCTTGGTAAGCGGTCTATTGCTTCTTGAGATGCACTTGGGCACGCTGCCATTCATAGACCTGACCCAGGCTGGATCGGAGGTAGCGACCATTCTCCTGGTCATCCTTGTGATAAGCGTGGCATGGGTGCTCATAAACCTGATCGGCAGACTGTTCGAGAACCTACTGGGCCCCGTTGTGGGAAGCTATGCCCAGGCAAGGTCGGCCTGGAAGATGTTAAGCTACGCCATATGGGCAGTGGTACTGCTGGCCCTCCTGTTCACCGTAGTGGGGGACATAAGCTCCCTAGGTGTTTACATAGGTCTCATCGGAGCCGCCCTTACCTTCGTTCTCCAGAGGCCCCTGTTGAACATTGTCGGATGGATGCTGATCACCTACAGGGGGCTTTTCCGCATCGGTGACCGCATAATGCTGGGTGACGTCAAAGGATACGTCCTGGACATACGCATCATGTACACCGAGGTCAGGGAGTTCGGGGAATGGATGAAGGGCGATACGTTCACCGGCAGGATCGCTGTGATCCCGAACAGCATGGTTTTCGACAACCCCGTGCTCAATTACACCAAGGACCTTCCGTTCATATGGGACGAGGTGGCCACATTGGTCACGTACGAGAGCGACATCGAACTGGCTAAGGGCTACATACTGGAATCGGCCCGGGAGGTGGTGGGGGAGTCCATGAAAAACAACTATGGGCTGTACCGTAGCCGACTGGGAATCAGGGACCTGGACCAGTTCCTGCTCCATGCGCCCGAGCTGAGAATGGAGATGGCGGATTCCGGGGTGAACGTGTACGTGCTGTACTTCTGCGCCGCGGATGTACGCCGGTCCATAAATAGCGACATAACCGAGCGCATCTGGAGAAGGTTCATGGACGATCCCCGGGTGGGCATCGCGTATCCCCACGTTCATCTGGTGGGATCGGAAGGTAAGCTGCCGGTCTGAGGATATCGTCAAGGAACGGGCGAACCCGTACAGCTGAAAGATCACCAGGATGTACGCGGACGTGCAGGTGGTCGCATCGCGCATATTATTTAGGGCAAATAGGTCTTAATGGAAAGGGATCGCATGGAAGGTTCAGACAAGCCGAAAGGGTTGATGAGGAAGGAGATCGTCAAGGGGACGATAGCCATCGGAGCCGCCATAATCCTCCTGCTGGTCCTGATAGCAGTGGGCGGGCTCACGGACGATGACGGTGAGTCGGGTTCGGACATACGCATTTCCGATTGGTATGCTGTCAATGTCGATGGCGGTCTGAACTTCACGGTCAACGCCACCAATCACGGGAATGCCATAGGGGCCGCGACCATCACATGCCAGTTGGAGACCTACAACGCCACGTTCTCCGTGGACCACGAGATCCACCTGGGCTCGGGTAAGAGCTATTCCTTCGTGATATTCCTGCCCCTGCCGCAGGACGTCATGCTCGAGCAGGGCGATGAGAGCGTCAGCATCGTTCAGAGCTGATGGCTTTCGTCTAGGACCCGCTCTCTCGTCCGGACCGAGGGTGCCCTTCAGACCATGACGGTCCCCCGGCCAACTCGATTGCCGAACCGAGGGCGATGCCAAGGTCCAGCAGCCTGAGGGCGCGGTTCGGTCCTGGGAACTCCCAGGTGAAGGAAGCTGCGTTCATCTCCCTGCGCGCGGCCATGCCGCATGCCCCGCAGTTCATTCCAGCGCCCGGGTGTGGAAGAAGTCCGATCAGCGGTACCGCGTGGGGATCCAGCACGTTCCTTCCGTCCCGTTCATGATGCGATGTTCAATGCTTCTTGCAGTGCTCCATCATATCCTTTCCAAAAACGGTCCTCTGGTCATCATCCAGTAGCAGGGTCTCTATGAGGTCCTTGCCCGTGGCCTCGGGCGCTTTTCTAGCGACCAGCTCGATCGTTCTTCCCACCGTACGGACGGTTTCCTTGCCGTTCACATCGTATCGATTCGCTACACGATGGCTATTCTTGCCGTTCATTACCTTAATGGACTGGCGGAGCCCATCCGCTTGCCCAAGGCCAGGCGGACCCCTGTGGAAAGATCGGAGGCCCCGATCATTGAGGCCGGTCCCCCCAAGGACCGGCGATGTGATGCTCGGCGCGGACAGCGGGAAACGGTCCATCCGCATATTCCATCCCCCGTCTAGGGAGTTCTCAGGACATCATCGATCAAGACCGCGGCCCTGTTCGCCCCGTCCAGCGGGATCGGTTCGTAGTCCACTCTCTTTCCAATGTTCTCCAGTACCGTCCTTGCCAGCAGTTCGGGGGTGGTACTGGAGAAGGGCAAGCGCAGGTCCGCTCCCCTCCGCCTGTTCGACGCTGAGACGTGCACGCTCTGCTCGAAGTGCTGCTCCAGGGGAAAATAGATGAACGGCCTCCGAAGGGCCAGCAGCTCCAACGAGGTCGTCCCGCTGGCAGTGGTTATGGCAAGGTCGCAGGCCGCGAGATGCCGGTACAGGTCGGGCATGTAGCCAACCACTTCCAGCCCTTTCCGGGGCTCGATGGATCGGGGATCTATCCTCGGTCCGCAGACCAGGAGCATCCGGGCAGTGGGAAGGGACCTCTGCATCAAAGGGCACGCTTGGGCGCAGAGGTCCAGCAGCGGCTTGCCCGCGGAGGTGCCTCCCACCGTGCACACGATGAGCGGTCCATCACCGTAACCCAGGGAGTTCCGGACCTTGTCCCGGTCGCAAAGTTCACGGGGATCGAAGTGCAGGATGTAACCTAAAAAATCCGTCCTGGTCATCAGGTCCCTGAAGCTGGACAGAAAAGGTCCCCGGTCCTTGTCGGGGATGTCCTCTCGCACGCCTACGAACAGGACGCGGGCGGCGACCCGCGGGTCCAGCATCTGCTTGTACCATTTACCGTTGGCGATGTTCACATACAGCCTTTCCATGGGGTTCTCGGTCATCGCCTCGAACCCGACGAAATCGAAGATGAACACCAGCTTAGCATCCTTCAGCAGGCCGTGCCGGTCATGGACCGCCTCCAGCAGGTCGTAGGTCTCGTCCCCCACGACCAGGTCGATGTGCTCCCTCTCTATGACCAGGCGGCAGGCCTTCACGTTGGCCTCGGCGTCGCCCATCATGTCCACGCCGATCATGGCCATGTTGGTCCGGAACTCCTTGGCGGCCTTCTCTATCCTGTTAGTTCCGTAGGACACCATGGACGACTCGGGGGCGATGCTTTCCCCGGCATCCCTGATCACCGTGCGCGCAGGTTCATCGGCCAGCCAGGTGATCTTCACGTCCGGCCTTGTCCGGCGCAAAGCCCTGGCTATCGCCAGGTCCCTCGAAACGTGTCCCAGACCTATCGAACCGCTGATGAACAGAACCTTGTTCCTCATATCATCTTGACAATGTAATATATTGAGATGCGTTTATTATAAATTACTGAGAACCCTCTGCGATAACGTTACTTCCAAGGTCATTGGGGCGCTCGACCGCTGGGTGAAAAGGTCACGGCCGGGCTCGGACCAGAGGCGCGAGCAAGGCCAAATTGGCGCCTCCGGGGGTTGAACGCGTCTTTCAATGACAGGATAGGGCCTTCCGATACTGACAGGCGAAAGCGCTCCACCTGATGCCGCAGGTTCCAGGTCCTAACGAAAAGTGGTCGGAGCGGTTACATTTATCCATTGCGGATAAATAAATCGAACCCAAATTCTCCACAGCCAGACCATAGAAATCGTGGTGCAGGGGTGGAGATTTGAACTCCAGAACCACTAAGGATAGGATCCTAAGTCCTACGCCGTTGGCCAAGCTTGGCTACCCCTGCCTGTCGTTTCCGAATGAATAGTTCCTATATATCCTATCTGTCAAAGCGGCCCTGGAGCACAGATCCGAACGCGCCCCGGTCCCCCAAGCGCGTCATCACCCATTTCCCACGGAGGGGGCGCGGCCCGGTAAAACACCCAGAGGGGCAGACCTCCCCAGGACTTCAACCGCACCAGTGATCGATAGTGTGCTGATCACACACGGCCACCGCTTCTTCGATCGCTCTCATCGGCAGGCAAGATGCACGCCTGGATCTCCTGTTCACGATCATTCCTCTAGAACGGACCGCGCCCGCTTCCTCCCAGCGACGATCCCCATCGTCCCTAACATGAATGGCAGCTTCAGGGACCAGGGGACGATCTCAGAATTGCGGGTCTCTATGAACCTGGTATCTTCCGCGCCCCAATCCTTCATCTTGTCCAGCAATGCGTCGAGGTCCCCGTATGCGCTCTTCAGGAGGAAAAGGTCTTGGATTGAGAACCATCCCCCCGGCCTCAGCACCCGCAACGCCTCCTGGACCAGCGATCCCTTGTCCCTGACACCCCGGACCTCGTGAAATGTGAAATTGCTGACCACCACATCGAAGCTATCGTCTTCGAAAGGAAGTGATGCCGCGTCCCCTCTCTGGAAGGTCACCCGGTCCCCCACACCCTCGATGGACGCGTTCCGTTCGCAGGCGCTGCTCGAATATCCCCAATCCTTGCCCCAGTAGTCCATGCCGACGACCATCATCTCGGGATATGCCTTGGCCAGCATTATGGCGAGCGCCCCGTTTCCGCACCCGATGTCCAGCCCCCGTCCCTTCCCCTGACCTCCGATGTTGGTCAGGACCATCCGCCTCACCTGTCTTGAAATGTCCTTGCCCCGCGGGGAAAAGAGATGTCGGGCATAGGCGAAATAGGACGATATCGCGATGAGGACGAGAGATGGGACGAGCAGCAAGGGGACCAACGGCGTCAATATCAGGATGGCGAGGCCCGCCGCCCCCGGTACATATATCAGCTTCAATGAAACCCAATTTCCGTAATCCAGCTCGCCTTCATCGGCCTTCTTCCGATCCTTCACCGACCCATCCCCGGAGAGTTTAGCTCAGGATGAACGCTCTCTGATCGATTATCATGCCACTCTTGAATGATAAAAACTTGCACCGGCCAAAGCACCAGCCCGATCCCCTGGGGCCGGGGCTTGCGACAGGGCGCGCTTTCGATCCCATGACCAGCAACTACTCAGGACGGTCGAGCAGCTCCTGCAGCATGAACTTGGCGTTCTCCAAGGCCTTCTCGCGGCGCTTGGGATAGCTTTCCACTTTCGCGCGCACGTGAACGCAGTCGTCCCCGCTGGAGATGACCAGTTCCTCTAGGAACGCCTTCTGCTTGTCCAGGCGGAAGAAGAGCTGCCCGTCGTCGTCCATGCGCTGGTCCACGCTGTCCAGTAGGAGCGCCAGATCGTCCTTGGACAATCTGCGGAAGAACGCACGTATATCCGCCTTTCGAGAAACGGTGCAGGTCATGATGAGTATCTTGTTTCCGTGATAACCTTCAGAGTGTTTCACTTTGATATCCTCGATCCCAACGGCGAAGGTCATGGCCTTCCTTACGCGCTCTTCGACCTCGGTGGCCTGGCAGAACGTACGGAAATCGAGGTGTATCACGCTCACGCCACGTCTAACGCCACTGACCCTTTAAACGATTTGCCTCTCATCCGCAACGGACCATGCGGTACTGGTCATAGCCGATCAGGACCTTGCGGAAACCGCAAAGGCGGCGGTCCAGCACGGCATCCCCGGAATCCGATCGCAGGAATGGGGTCTCGGCCAACTTTGTCGGGGTGGCTATCACCAGTACGTTCTCCACGCCGACGGTCGAGACGAGCTTCGGGGAGAGCTGCTGGTTCCCCCGCCCGAATATGAAACCCTGGCGACCTATAGGGGTCACAATAACTTCGATGCGGCGGTCCTTTAGGAAGGACAGTAGGTCCGCTTCGGAGGCATCGGAAAGCACCGCCTTGCCGTCAAGGTACACGTCCACTCCAAGCAGTGTCTTCGGTTGTTTCATCCGATCGGCCACGGCCTTGGTGGTCGTTCCCGGTCCCAGCACGTACAGCACCCCCGGTTCCATGTTCTCCACGATGAAATCGGCGATCGCCTCTTTCTGTTCCTCGTCTGACGTTCCGAAAACCGCACCCTTGGACGGTTGAATGCCACCGATGTCGGGCACCCTCATGTACCCGTACAGGCGGGCCCTCAGCTCTCCCTTTCGGAACGCGTCCTCATCCACGTCCATGACCTCGGCCAGGCGCGTGCTCGCTTCCTCATTGACGAATCCCATAACGGCATCCCCAGCCTCTTCCGGCGTATTGGCGAACACCGCCGAGTGCATCTTCACTCCCGAGGGGATGCCGAGGACGGGGGTGCGATCGCCCACCGCATCGAGAACGTCCCTGGCCGTGCCGTCCCCACCGCAAAAGACTATGAGGGCCGCTTCCTCCTCCATGAATCGTCGGCATGCCTGCCGGGTGTCCTCAGCCGCGCTTTCCTCGGAGGTTTCCCAGACCACCTGGTGATCGAGGCCGAGATCGCTGAGCGCGCCAGACCCCATCTCTCCGGAGGCGGTGATGAACCTCACGCTCTTGTCCAAACGGGCCAGCGCGCGCAACGCCCGTCCCCTTGCCAGGGGCACGGCCCCTTTGGAGCGGGCGATGCCATAGGCGTCACCGTCGGTCCCTTTCAAGGCCACGCTTCCACCCATGCCGGCGATGGGGTTGATCACGAATCCCAGTAGCACGGGTCGGATTATGTTCATGCTGAAATAAGACCTTTGAGAGCCTTGATCATGAGTTGGGGGAATGGTACGGCGGTAGACACCCGCCGCACCTGTAGCGTTTGGAAGCCTTTAGGGGGTTCTATTGCATCAGCGGTCCGAGCTGTCCCATGTGGCGAAGCCCGGCCTCGGGCTGGTTCTTGGAGGCCATGACCATCTCGGGCATCATGTACCGCTCGCGGACCTCGCTGGTCTGCTCGTCTCCCTTCATGTACTGGATGACCTCCTCGGTGAAGGCGGTCATGAAGGACATGCTGACCTGGGAGCAAAAGGAGTCGATTATCTTCACCACGCTGTTGTCTATCACGGAGAAGGCCTTGTTCAGGGGCATCTCGTCCACCATGCTGAGCAGGCGGTCGTTCTCCACAACCAGCGTTGTCTTGGCTATCTTCCTGATCTTGGATATGCCGGTCTGGGCCTTGTTAACCCTCTCCGTCTCGAAGGAGAAGGGAGTGATCGCTATGACGAAGGTTATGGAGTTCAGGTCCTTGGCCATCTGAGCTACCACCGGAGCGGTTCCAGTGCCCGTGCCGCCGCCCATACCGGCTATGACGAACACGATGTCCTTGTCCCTGATCGCATCCTTTATGGCGTCCTTGGCACACTCCGCGCAGTACTCGGCCACCTCGGGGAATCCCTCGGCACCGCGGCCCTCGGTCACGTCCTTGCCGATGAGCAGTTTCTTGTGTGCGTTGACCTTCTGCAGGGATCGCTCGTCGGTGTTTATGGCGACCGTCTGCACGTTCTTCTTGCAGCTGCCGAAGATGTTGTTGATTATATTGTTTCCAGCACCTCCGCAGCCCACCACCGATATCTTAGGTTCGGTAAGGCCTCGGCTGAGCATAGACACGATCTGCTCGGTCCTTACCGTCTGTTCCATTATTCCGGCTTCCATATCTTTTGGCCCCCAGGTCGTTTTGCGAACCGCCTTGCGGCGCGTTCGCTAAGGTAGTTTATGCATCCCATCCCTCTGTGCTCAAGCTCAGAGCGGACCTTCACATCCTGGCCGTGATCTGCCTGTTCTTTATGAAAAGTTCGTCCTTGACCTTTTCCAGGTTGTCCCTGGAGACGAACTCCTTCCTCAGGCATTCCACGACTATGTCCTCCACCGAATTGTAGTAGCCATCCTCGACCATCCCTTCCATTATGCTACGTACCGCCGGTGGGACCTTCAGGACTATCTCGCCCCTTCCCGACCCATCCACTCGCATTCCACCATCCCTTTCTATGAACGCGCGGAGGGCGATTCGCGCAAGCTGAGAGCGATTGGAGATCTCCGGATGCACGTCGATGAAATCATCGATGAGCTCCAGGTCCTCGCCCTCCAGGCGCAGCGTTATCCTCTCTCCCTCCATAGTGTGGTCTCCTCTGTTTGGGCTGAAAATTAGATTGTCATACTAACTATTTAAAATGTCTGTCATTTGTCATATTTTGTCATACTATTGTATCGATGGAACAGCTAAGATACGATGATGACAAAATTGGTAAGCACGTTCGGTCAATAAATACCCCTGGATGCATCACCAATGGATCATGCCTAGCTGCACCAATTGCGGAAAGCCCCTCCTGGAGGGGATGCACTTCTGTCCATATTGCGGTCAGCCGCTGCTGTCCGAGGAGATGGAAACGTTCGAACCGGCCAGAGGCGAGGTCGTCACTGCCATCGCCTCCCCCGTGCGCATCGCGGGAATGGAAGGCTCCTATGCACTGGCCATGACATCTGAGAGACTGCTGTTCGCCCGCGTTCAGGAGGTGGAGGTGAACAAGGCCAAGAGCGGGCTTCGCCAGGCGGGTATATTCCTGCCCGGTTCCGGCGACAGCGACAACATCTCTCGATTCTACGAGATGACGGCGGAACAGGTGCTTCAGGATGCGGAGGGAAATTTCTCGGTGGACGCCTCAGATGTGTCTTCCGTCCGCCTTTCGTATGACAGCGATGACGGTCGGTACGTGATCAGATTGCGCTACGAGGAAGGGGAAATAACGTTCACCATGCCTTACGAAAGGTACTACAGGGACCTTCTCTTCCGCATGTTCGAAGACCGCATCACCTGGTGATCAGATGTCCATGTGGTCCAGCTCCAGCATGAGCTGGTAGAAGTCGATACCGGCCACGTTTCCATTGTTCTGGTAAATCTCCAGGAGCCTCTGCTTCCCGGTCCTGAGCACCTTGGAGCTAACGCCGTACCTGATGGACGAGTTGGCCTCAATGAACGCCGCAAGGTTGTCGCACCCCTTCAGCATGGCCCCGTCCACCGCCCAGGCCCCGTCGTCCCGAGGCTGGTTCCGGAATGGGTCCAGGAGCAGAAGCTCGAAGTCCCTCCTCCAGGTGGCCGGAAGGAGGGGCAACAGTATCTCCTCTATCTGCTGCTCCTCGTAATTTGAGATCAGCTCCTCAAGACCTCCCACGGACTTCTTCACCGGGGTGATGATGTCCTTGGTCAGTACCTCCGGGAGATCGTGGAACAGGGAGGTGTAGAAGTTGTTCACCGTGCGCTGGGGCGGGGCACCTATGCGCAGGGAGCACAGGTAGGACATTATGGCCACCATCAGCATGTGGCCCAGAACGGACGTTCTGGGAATGCGGGGTGCACGGGCCCAGCGCTGCTGGTACCGCAGCTGGCCGCAGAACTCGATGAAACCGTAGGACTTCTTGGCCAGCATTATTCGTTGAACGCCAATGAGGTCGTAATGGTCCTCGATCTGCATCTCGATGCTCCTCTTGGTGTCCTCTATGCCGAGCATGGTGGAGTTGGCGTTGTATATGAGCTTGAACTCCCAGTTCGTCGCCAGGTAATGGGCCGCCCGGAGGACGCGACGCTCGACGCACTCCTCCTTGCGCAGATGGTAGTCCTTGAATCGCTCCAAGAACTCCTGGTCAATGTCCGGGACCTCGGAGACCAGCTCGCGGAAGACGTACTCGTTGAGCTCGCTCCCCTTCTCCTTCTGCATGCGGTGGTACACCGGCGGCTTGAGGTCCGTGAGGAATATGCGGTGAAGGAACTCGAATATGCCGCCCTCTATGATCCTGGTCCAGTCGATCCTGGTGCCCTTCTCGGTCTCCTCGAACCTGGCAAGCACGTAGGCTATGACCATCTTGTGCGACTGCTTGTCCAGCTCCGTCAGTTCCACTGGCCGTATGTGGTCGTTCCACCGCTGCATGTTGGCGGCCTCGAAGAACTTGTAGATCAGTCTGGCGTTCATCGGTCCTTGGGACATGGGCTTCACCTGGGTATGCTCGCCCACGGAATTAATGCTTCGCCCTAAAAAGAAAAAAGAGGTTTCAGAGAAGGCTCTTGCACTCCGGGAGGTTCTTCAGATGATCGAAGTCGATGCGCAACGTCACCATGTCCCCAACCTTGTCCAAGTGAGCGACGGGTATGCAGAGCGTGACCCCAGTGAGGGGGAGCTTCTTGATACCCAGGTCCTTCTTGGACTGGGAGTTGAGCGTTACGCCGAGCGCGGTCACCCTCCAATCCTCGATCGACAACTGGAAGTCGTTAACCGACCCGATGTCGTAGGCGTCGGAGGTCAACACTGATTTCGTCAATAGGTCTTTCATGCTAACTATTTCAATCACCAATCCAAGAGTAAGCGTGAAGATTATATCACTTTCGCAGACGATCTCCATGTTGGAACGAAATTCCCACGGCCCTGCGTTCCTGGAGCAACCTTTTCATATCTCAGACCGATTCCCGGACGTGGAAGGACCCGGGTTGGATGACCGCATACGCCGCCTGTATCAGGCCAACCGCAAGAGCATCATGAGGCTCTCCCGCACCAAGAACAAGGGCGGCAAGGCGACCACGCAGGTGGACGTGATGCTTGAGACCGGAGAGGTGCTGTTGAGCGTCAACGTGAGGCCTTCACGGGTCGTCTACACCGAGGACAAGAGCTTCCTGACATTCTTCGTCAAGCATGATCCGAAGTTGAGCGAGATGGAACTGGACGCCTTGTTCGAGAGGGCTCTCGCCGACAGGGACGGGGCGGTCTGAGGCGTTCAGCAAAAAAGGTTTATCGGGCCTTCACCCTGACACGGCCTGTGGAAAAACAGCGAGCGGCCAAACTGGCGGTGGCCGTAGGCCTGCTAATATTCTTCATCAAGCTGACGGCCTACCTGCTGTCCGGATCGGTGGCATTGCTGTCCGACGCGCTGGAGTCCGTAGTGAACATCGCCGCTTCCATAATGATGCTGGCCTCCATACGGGTGGCCATGATGCCGGCCGACGCCGAGCACAGGTACGGGCATCAGCGGGCGGAGAACATCTCCAGCCTGGTTGAGGGCATTCTCATCGTCATCGCCGCCCTGCTCATAATCCTGGCCAGCCTGGGACGGTTGTTCGAACCCCGGGAGTTCACCTCCCTCGGTCTGGCGCTGGGGGTCTCCCTGGTGGCCACCGCCCTGAACGGGGTAATGTCGTTCCTGCTACTGCGCGCCTCGCGGCTCAACGGCTCCATAGCCTTGGAGGGGGACGCCAAGCATCTCCTCTCCGACGTGATATCCTCCATCGGCATCGTCATCGGCCTGTTACTGGCCGAGATGACCGGGTGGTACGTTCTGGACCCCCTCCTGGCCCTCTTCGTGGCCGCCCTGCTCATAAGCATGGCCTATTCCGTGCTGGCGAAGACGTGCCGGGACCTTATGGACCACAGCTGCCCGGAGTCGGAGGCGCTGATCGAATCGGTACTGAACGAGCACGGCGGGTTCCTGCAGTACCACGACCTGAAGACCCGGAGGGTGGGGGACATCGTGTACGCGGAAATGCACCTGTGCGTTCTGGCGGAGACCACCATGGCCGAGGCCCACGATCTCACCGAGAGGATCGAGGAGGCCATGCGCAAAAAGGTGCCTGGGATGGTGGTCAACATACACCTGGAGACCGAGAAGGAGTGCCTCTCACCATCTCAACCGTGAGAGGCGTTCCGTGGCGGTCCTCAGCACATCGTCCTTTTTGGCGAAGCAGAACCTGACCAGGTCCTCCCCTCCCTGGTGGTAGAATGCGGAACCGGGAACGCTGGCCACCCCGCACTCCTTCAGTATGTGCAGCGCCTTCTCCTTGGAACTCCCGCCAGGCACGGAACTGACGTCGGCCAGTATGTAATACGAACCCTGCGGCACGTGGGGGTAGAGGCCTCCTTCACGAAGCCCGCGTACCATAATCTCCCTCTTTCCCTGATACTGCTGGCACAGGCGCCGGTAGAACTCGCTGGACAGTTCCTCGATCCCCTTGGCCACTCCGACCTGAAGGGGTGCCGGGGCGCAGACGTACACCAGGTCGTTCATGTAGCCGATCATGCGAGCCCATTTCCGGTCGCACACGGCGTATCCGATGCGCCATCCAGTTATGCTGAAGGTCTTCGAGTAACCGGAAATGACCACCACCCGGTCCCTGGCTTCAGAGAACGAAAGGGGGGACACGTGCTTCCGGTCGTCATACACGAAGTATTCGTAGATCTCATCGGAGAAAACGAAAAGGTCATGGTCCACGGCCAGATCGACCAGGCCTTTCAGCTCGGACCGGCTGAACACCTTGCCCGAGGGATTGGAAGGAGTGTTCACGATGATCGCCCTGGTCCTCGGTCCGATGGCCTCCTTGATCTTTTCCAGATCGAGCTCCCAGTCCGGCGGGTGCATGCTGACGAAGACGGGAACGGCGCCCATGGCCAGCAGGGTGTTGACATGGTATCCGTAGTACGGCTCGAGAACGATGACCTCGTCCCCCTCGTTCAGCATGGCCATGCAGGCGCAGTAGAAAGCGCCGGTCGCCCCTGCGGAGCAGACCACCTCTCCCTCCGGGTCCACCTCCAGGCGGTTCAGGTCCCGGAACTTCTTGGATATGGCGTTCCTGAGCACTGGCAGCCCGTCGTAGCGGGTGTAGGCGTTGACCCCGTCCAAGGCCGCCCGGTGCGCTCCCTCGATGACCTCGCGAGGGGTGTCGGTGTCGCAGACCCCCTGGGCCAGGTTGATGCCGCCCAGCCGGTTGCATTCCAGCGTCATGTTCCTGATCTCGGACTGCACGATCAACTGGGACCTCTGGCTGAAATCGCGGGCCATGTTATCGTCTAGGGAACGCCTAACGGAATTAAAATCATATCTGGTGCCCCGTCCCCGGGAAAAGCTAATGATGTTGAACGCTGTTGGCTCGGACGCGCGTCAGGCTAGCTTGAGGCGCAGGGTGATAACATGGAAGATGAGAAGGTCGAAACCGCGGTCGTGGAAGGTACTGACAGTAAGATCGTGGCCCTCAAGGTGTTGCAGGAGACTTACTCCGATCTGCTCAACATTTACGAGAGGCAGATGGACGAGGTATCGTCTTTGGGAAGGGTCAACCGCAACACGCTGTACAATCCGGCGGTGCTGCACGAGATCGAGGGGACGGCCCATCGCAAGAAGTTCGAGGAGCTCCTTTCCGCTGTGTGGATAGCCCAGTCGATGCTGGACGACATGACCGCCTTGCAGCGCACGGTCTGCATACTGAAGCGCTCCATGGCCGAGGAGGCCATCGAGGCCGCTGAGAAGAAGGACCGGGACATCGATCACGAGGCGTTGCCATACGATACGATGTGATGCTTTCCAAGCACTTTCAACGTTCTTCGCAGAAACCTTTTATCCTCATTCTTTTTAGATTTCCATGATCGACATGACGTCCGTAGAGATAGTCGAAACCAAGGAGACCCCGGCCATAGCCATCAGGGAGAGGGTCAGGGTAACGGAGATACCGGCAGTGATGTCCAGGATGTTCGGGGAGCTCTACCCCCATCTGGGGAAGGGCGTGGAGTGCGCAGGTCCGCCGTTCGCCCTATACCACAGCTGGGAGGGCGAGATCATGGACATGGAGGTGGGTTTTCCGATCAAGGGAGAGGGCATAGAGGCCGGGAACGTCAGGACCATCAAGCTTCCCGCCGCGCGCGCCGCCGTGGCCACGCACGTCGGTCCCTACGAGAATCTGACGGACACCTACAACGCCGTCATGGAATGGATGAAGGCGAACGGACACAGCCCCGCCTCCTTCATGTGGGAGGAATATTTGAACAGCCCGCAGGAGGTCCCTCCGGACCAGCTCTTGACCCGCCTCTACTGGCCCATTGTCTGATACCTTTCCGATCGCCCCCATAAAAAAGATTTTAAGGCATATCCATCTAGGGATGGAACGCATTTGGCCCTTTTTCGAGCGCGGCAGCGCCATCGGATAGGACCTCCAACGGATGGATGATGAGAGATGATCGGCAATAAAAGGGACGTAGTCAGGGGGTTGAAGGACGTGGCGGCGGCAGAGACCCGCATAAGCTATGTCGACCCTTCCGGCCGCCTGTACTACATGGGCTATGATATCGACGACCTCATCGGCAAGGTGGTCTATTCCGAGGTCGCCTTCCTTCTCGTTCATAAAAGGCTTCCCAACCAGGAGGAGTTGGACGCCTTCAACACCGATCTCATCGAAAACATGCGCCTTCCCAGCGATGTGGTGGAATGCATAAGGCGGGCGCCCAAGGAAAGCCACCCCATGGACATGCTGCGCACCGAGGTGTCCCGGTTGGGACTGTACGACCCCGAGGCGTTGGACATATCCCCCGAGGCATGTCTCAAGAAGGCCGTCAAGCTGATCGCCCAGGTACCAACAATAGTTGCCACCATACATCGCACCAAGCAGGGCAAGGAGGTTCTGGAGCCGCGAAGTGATCTGAGCCTCGCGGAGAACTTCCTGTACATGTTCAAGGGAACCGTGCCAAACAGTGACGAGGCCGATGTCATACACAGGATAATGATACTGCACGCCGACCACGGGTTCAACGCCTCAACCTTCGCGGCCAGGGTCACGGCGAGCACCAACGCGGACATGTACTCGGCGGTGACCACGGCCATCGGTACGCTCAGGGGGCCCATACACGGAGGGGCCAGCCAGAAGGTCATGGAGATGCTGGACGACATCGGTCTTGAGGACGAGGTGGAGGAGTACATCTACGGCATCCTGGGCGAGGGGAAGAAGATCATGGGCTTCGGGCACCGGGTATACCGGGCCGAGGACCCCCGGGCCAAGCATCTGCGCAATATCGTGCAGAATGTGTGCAACCGGGACAGGACCGCCGGCCTTTACGAGAAATGCATGCTGATCGAGGGGATAGTCCATCAGAGGAAGAACATCTATCCCAACCTGGACTTCTACGCGGCAGTGGCTATGGACGCCCTCGGCATTCCGAAGGAGTATTACACCCCGTTCTTCGCGTCCAGCAGGATCGTGGGATGGGTGGCCCACGTGATCGAGCAGTACGAGGACGCCGTGCTCCTGCGCCCGCTGTCCAACTACATTGGCGAGTTCGGGAGACCGTTCGTCCCCATCGAAAGACGATGAACCCCCGGTTCAGCAAGGCTTCAGCGTCGCAGTCGGTCCGCCAATGTCCTGAGCCGCTCGCCATCCAACCGGTATACCGTCCAATCGGACATCGGCACGGCCCCCATGCTGCTATAGAAGGCGATGCTCGATCCGTTCCAATCAAGGCACCACCAATCGAGGCGCTCGCATCCCCTGTCGACCGCTATCCTCGCCAGGCAGGAGAACATTATCTTGCCGAGGCCAAGACCCCGGCAGCTCTCGTCCACGAATAGGTCCTCCAGGTAGAGGTTCGCCTTTCCCAGGAACGTGGAGAAGTTGTGGAAGAAGAGGGCGAATGCCACCGGCCTTCCGTCCAGCTCTCCGATGATGACCTCGGCCTGGTGTTTGGCGAACAGGGAGTCCATAAGGACCTCCTCGGTGGCCACCACCTCGTGCGATAGCCTCTCGTACTCCGCCAGGCGCCTTATGAAATCGAGAACGATCGGCACGTCTTCGGGCTGGGCGAACCGTATCGCGAACCCGGGAACACTGGTCGAGAACATTTGGTCAGATGCCATGTGAACCGTCCTTGATGACAGTGTTCGTTTAAAATCAATTTGTGATCGGAAACGAGAGATGCATATCCACTGAAAAAGATGGATATGCACTGACCGCGCGAGTCACCCGGTCCTCCCGCGCGTTCAGTGCTTTGCTCTTAAAGGTTCTCGACGGCCCACACGCCTCCCCAGTAACCATACGGGTTGCCGTACATGTCTTCGGTCACTGTTATGTATGATAGATCGTACTCCGTGCCGATCGCCAGTCTGGTCGACATTTTCAGGCCGGTCTGATATGTCCAGTATTCCGTCTGCTCGGATGGGCCAACTGACAACCAGCCGGTGTAAGGCGACATGGCGTTGGTCACCGTCGGGGATACCAGGACGTACCTTCCCGTCGGCTGCTGCCCCAGGTCGTAGGTGAACAGGTGGTACACGAAGTTGGTGTTCGTTTTCTGAATCGTCTTGTGCACGCTCACCGGCGTTATCGTGGCGTTAGTGTCGACGTTCTTGAACACCAGTGCTGGTCCGTCCACGTTCGGATTGGTCGTAGGCGGGATCACAAGTACCCTGACCACGAACTTGCCCGTGCCGTTGAGCAGTACATCCGCGAAGTGGTCTGCCTTAGGTAATATCTCGGCGACAGAAGGCATTCCAGTTCCGAACTGGTCCTGCCAATATTCCTGCATGGCCGCATTGTCCGCTCCGGGTATGGGTCCCATGTTGGGGAACTCCAACTGGGCCCGAGGCTCGGCGTTGATCACCAGCCTTTCCACCTGGGTCATGAACAAGGATATCTGGTTCTGGATCATCGGTTTCCAATAGACGTCGATATAGCTCTGAACGCGGGCGGATTCGCCTTTATAGTTATGCGCCTCCGCGATCATGGTGAGCCCTCTGACCTCGTACATCAGTATCCTCTCGAAGTAGGCCTCGAAGCTCTGGTACAGCGAGATGACCTTGTCACGGTATGCTCGACCGTACAGGGAGTTACCCGATGGGTCATGAGCGTAAAGCTGAGCGATGAGGTTATCGACCATGACCTCGAGCAGACCTTTCTCCTCCCCAAGGACATGGCCTCTGACGATCTTGTCCAGAACATCCACGGCGTTGTATATGCCGGTCGTGGGATTGATGACCGCCGAGGACCACTCGCCCAGTGAGCTCTTGGCGATGTCCCCTGGTTTTGTCGCCGCGCAGGTGACAAGGGTCGTGTAAGAGGAATCCATCTTTGACAATGCGTCGTAGGCGGACAATTGGGTCATCCTCAGTTGCAGCTCAATGTTCACCGTGTTCAGCGCGTTCTTCAGTTCCGCTATGCTGGCGCTGATCTGCGACAGGGAGTTCGATATGTCGATGAGCTTCTTGTCCATCTCCACAAGTTTAGCGTAGGTCTGGTTCAGCTTGTCGGATATGGCGTTCAATTGCTGGGCGGTGTAATCCGTCTGATCGATGCCAAGTAAACCCATGACCCATCCCATGACAGGTTCCATGAAAGTTCCGGCCACCTGGCTACCGATCTCGCTGAGAGCGCCTTTCGCCACGTTTGTGAAAACGAACTTGAATATGTCCAGAGCGATCCCGCTCAATCCTGGAGTACCTTTGAACGGATGGGTCTGCCCGTCCCCTATCTGCGAGGCCAACAGATCGACGTAGGAGTTAAAACTCCCATTTTGGTTGGCTTCCTGCAAGAATCTTTGAGAGCTGAAGAACACCTTCGCAATGCCCGGGCCGTTGATGACCGTGTTTATGTTCATTTCCGACGGAATCTCGAGGAATTCGTGCACCGCGTTTCCAGCCTGAATTCCGTTGGAGGATGGATTCATCCCAATGTATGAAGCCATCAATGTGGTCACTATATTGACCGAGTACGAGTTGGTCTGTTCATAATCTTCCACACATCGGACCAAGGTCCCGTTGAACGGCTCTCCCCCCGTGGTTCCGCCAGTTGCGGTAATTTTCAAACCATCAGGAATTCCCTTGAGCCATGGCCATTTCACCGAAACGGTGAAAATGCCTTTTTTTGATGTAGCGTTATCTGCCTCGAACATCTCGTCCCCGTCCTCATCATAGACGGTGATCGTAGCTCCGACCAGTGGCTGGTCGGCATAGGCCACACCGACCAAAGTACTGGTCTCCTGCGCGGTCATCGACCAGATCAGCGTGCCCGAGCCCGCGATCAACATGATCACTATTGCCACTGCTAGCACTTTCGCTATCTTTTTTTCCAAACCACCTACCCCCTTATCTAATCTGATAGTAGCTTCGGAAAAAATACATATATTTTTCCAGGTCTTTATAATTATATAATTATAACATATTTATTATTCTAGACCAGCTGTCCGCGCGACTGGGTCTATGAAATTTCATGATGGGTGTTACCGTGATCATTGCCATCCATCGTACAAGGGCCGGCCGTGCTCGCGATTCGTTCATTTATCGATCTTTCCCATGGTGAATAAGGGGGCAATTAGGAAAGGATGCGAGAAACAGTTCGACCGACCGGCTGACCGCTTTTAAAATATAGGTTAGAAATGATAAGATGAAATGGATGGGCCCAAGGTGATTCGAACACCTGACCTCCCGGTTATCAGCCGGGCGCTCCAACCAGGCTAAGCTATGGGCCCAAGTGGATTGGCGAATGCGGCATTCAATTTTAAACCTTTCCAT